>JBARUP010000458.1:0-10286 GCA_049645805.1 Nodosilinea sp. | reverse complement strand
GCAGCAGATCTAAGCCCTTTTTGGGGTCGAGGCGAGCAAGGTAGAGAATAAGGGGATGAGTAGTAGGCACCTTGAGCTGCGCCAGAATGCTCTGACGCTCGTTGTCTGGCATCACTTCGGGGGGCTGCATCCCCAAAGGAATTATCCAGTCAGCTGCAGCTGCCCCAAACCGATGGGATACCTCTGCTTCGATAGAGCTAGTAAAATGCATCGCTGCCGCTCCAGCAATGTTAGGCGCTTCCAGTAGACGACCGTAAAGCTGCTTAAGGTGCTTTTTTTTCTGTAAATCGGCTGGGTCGAGGGTGCCCAGGGGCCTCAGCACGTAGGGCAGGCCGCGCGATCGCGCCACCGCTGCCGCTGCTGTACTCAGGGGCGAAAACAGCGCGTGGATGTGGGCTATGTCGTACTCGCGACTGTGTTGATACAGCCACCTCAGCAGCCCCGGCGAAAACTTGTACCGCCGCCAGGGCGAGCAGGCAAAGTAGCGCACCGTGTAGCTTTCTTCCTGCACAGGCACCCCCAGCGGCACCTCCAGGGGCGGCTGGCCCGAATCACCATTGGAGTTGGTGGTGAGAACTGTTACCTCAGCCCCTGCTGCCGCCAGCCCCTGGGCAAAGCCTCGCACCATCTGACTAGGACCACCGTAGACGAGAGAGATGGAAGGGACGATTTGGAGAACGCGCATTTTGAAAGTGAGTAAGAAGACGTGGCACGGTAGAGCAAAAATCAGAAGTCTTTGCTTCTTATCCCCTACCTATCTACTCCTATCTCCTCATAAAAGCCCAGCAGCTGCTTTGCCAGCGCCCGGTTTGTATAGCAGCTGATCGCCCTGTGGTAGCCTGCTTCGGCCAACTCCTGCCGACGATCAGGGTTCCCCATAAGAAGGCGGAGTTGGTCTGCTAGGGCGGGGACGTTGCCTTCTGGAAACACCAGCCCGGCCTGGCCGATAACGTTGGGAATTTCACCAGAGTCGGAGCCGATGACGGGGACAGCACAGGCCATGGCCTCAATCAGCACGTGGCCAAACTGTTCTTTCCAGCCGGTGGCGGTGAGGGTTTTGAAGGTGTCGGTAGTTTCAGAAGGCAGCACCAGGGTGTGCATGAGGTTGATGTAGCTGGGCACCTGGTCATGGGGGATGCCGGTAACCCAGCGCAGGCGATCGCCAATACCCGCTGCATCAGCCTTAGCTTGGACTATGTCCCGCAGGTTGCCCCGGCCCACCAGCAGCCACACCCAGGGCTGGGGTAGGTCGCGCAGGGTAGCTAGGGCATCACAAAGGGTAAGCAGCCCCTTCTCTTCGACAAAGCGGCCGCAGTAGCCCACTACAAAGGCATCGCTAGGGATGTTGAGAGATGCGCCTAGTTCTAGCTGGGGCTGAGGCTCGAACAGGGTCTCATCAACACCCAGCTGGGGCATGACTTGGTAGGGGGCAGCGTAGCCAAGATCGCGCAAAATGTCGGCTCCATCCTGGTTTCCGACCACCAGCCCGTGGGTATGTCGCAGATTGTAGGCTTCGAGGGCGGTAATGGGGAACTTGAGCCGGTAAGGCAAATTCCACCAGGTAAAAAATACGTTTTTGGCCCGCAGCCCCAGCAGCCGATTGAGGGTAATAGTTTGGGCGTAGGCCAGCGATCGCGACCCTTGCTCGACCTGAATCACCTGGGGCCGGAACTGCCGCAGCAGCCCCACCAGGTCGGGGCCAAAGGTGAGTAAGCCCTGATTGTTCTGACTCAGGTTGCCCAGGGGCTGCACCCGAAAGTTGTCTTCCTGAATTGGCTCGGAGACAACCAGCTGATCCTGCACGCCGCCTGGTTTCCACTGCCGGGGTACCCCAACTACGACCTCTATATCAGGCGAAAGCTGGGCCAGGGCGCGGAGCTTTTCGCGGTTGAGGTCGACAATGTAGGTGTGGCTGAGTACAAGCACGCGCACAGCAGCAGTACTCCGGACCGAAGGGCAGATGGTTTTGTCGGGCGCGCTCTGGGTAACCGGGGCTGGCAAAGTAGCGCGAGTGGTGTTGTCAGTAGTCATGCCGGGTCAAGGAACTCGGCCATTAGCGCGTTAACCTGGCTCGGCTGCTCCTGCTGTACCCAGTGACTGCACCGGGGAATGTAGCGCAGCCGCAGATCGCGCACGTAGGCTTCAGTCCCAAAGGTAAGCTCTTTGCCCAAGGCGGCATCGTCTTCGCCCCAAATCAGTAGGGTAGGAACCTCCAGGACTCCCCAGGACTGCTGTAGGAGGCTGCCCTGGGACAGGGCGCGGTAGTAGTTGACCATGGCGGTGAGGGCACCGGGTTTGGCGGCGGCGGTTTTGTAGGCGCGCAGGTCGGCGTCGCTAAAGGCGGTTTTATCGATTGCCATCCCCTGAAACATCTGTTCAATTGCCCAGTAGTCACCTGCGGCTAGGGCCAGCTCGGGCAGCAGCGGCAGCTGAAACGCCCCAACATACCAGCTCCTCAGCAGCTGCTGAGGGGTGCGCAGGCCCTCGGCCAGCTTAGCCAGGTGGGGAATATTCATTACCACCAGCGACTGGAGCAGCTTGGGGTATGCGTAGGCAAAGGCCCAGGCGATCGCGCCACCCCAGTCGTGCCCTACCAGCACGACGCGATCGCAGTCTAGAGCCGCGATCGCTCCCCGCACGTCTTCTACTAAAATCTCTAGACGATAGGCGTTCACACCTTCGGGCTTATCGCTGTCGTTGTAGCCGCGCAGATCGAGCGCTACACAGGTGTAGTGGGCCGCAAAATAGTCAAGCTGATGCCGCCAGGAGTACCAAAATTCTGGAAAGCCGTGCAGAAATAGCATCAGCGGCCCCTGTCCCTGGCTGACATAGTGCAGGCGCACGCCGTTGGTATTTAAAAACCCGTGCTGGGGGCTAACTGCTGTGGTCATATATTGCCGAGCTTGCCACTCTAACTATACCGAGAACCGCTGGATCAGCGGGGCGAGTCGGGGCGGGATGGGTGCTCCAAATCACGCAAATACCACAATTCAATTTTGTTCTGGTCAAAAAACGACCTGATTACCGACTTTGTGGGCTGTAAGAAGTAGAGAGTAATTGTCCCCTGCCCCTGTTTCTGAAATGACTTCACTAGACGACCTCACCCTGATGCAGTGGTTTGTTTCGGGGGATGCCACCCTAGAGGCCAATCAGTCGCTGCGCATTCAGCCTGTCGGTAGCCTGCGCCTGCTCACCAGCCGTCACGGATTACCGCTGGCCACCGCCTACGATGCGGACACACCTCCTCGCATTGAGGTGCGCCGCGATACCGACTACACCGACGTACTGAACCAGATTCTCGTTGACCATCACTTTGTACCTACCGGCCAGGCTCCAGACCAGCTTTGCTACGCCCACTACCCCGTTCCTGAAGGCTACCGCATTGTCTACAGTCAGGCCCGCCAGCTTTGGCAGCTGTGGTGGTCGCACTCTAGCCGCTTGAGCGATCGCTCCCTTCAGCTTGATCTGTTTGTGCTCACCCAAAAGCAGTGGTACCCCGTGCGCGACATTGTCATCAACAGCGGCAGGCTACACATTGAAACCCTAAAGGGAGAGACCGTTCACCACGGCGACGATATGATGGTGTGGCTAGAGAAAGACATTGCTGAAGAAGTCGAAAAAACTCAGTCCTGGGCCGCGCCCAAGCCCTCAGCGACAACAGGCCCTGCCGCGCCCCTGCCGTTGCCCCAGTCAGCTCAGGCCAAACCGGCTCCAGCCTCGGTCGTGTGTAGGCGAGACGGCAAAATCTACGTAAAGACACCTGCGGGGGTAGTCGTGATCGAAGGCGACAACCTGAAGGCCTACAGTCTGGAGACTCGCCCCGCTGCCGCCGCTCGCCGTCGCTCTTAACTAAATCCGTGACAAGCAAATAGACGAGGCGGCAGCAGCCACAGCAGGGTGCCCAGACCGTAGTCAACCTGGGACCACGTCATCACCTCAAACTCCAGACAGGCCATGACCGCCGTGGGCATATTCACTGCGCCACCGCCCATGAAGTAGGTGACAGCATCGGACCAGGTGGGCTGATGGCCGACCAGCATGAGGGAGCTGTGGTGGTCAGGCACCTGGTGGATGACTTCTAGCACCTGCTCAATAGAGGCTTCGTAGAGGGCGTCGGTGACCTCTACCGGGCAGTGCCAGTCTCCGGCCTGGGCGGCTAGGTCGAGGGTCGCGCGCGCCCTCACCGCTGACGAGGTAATCGCTAAGTCGGGTACCTTATCTGCTGTGGCCAGTAGTTTGCCCATGGTCTTGGCGGCGGTAAGTCCTCGTGGCGCTACGGCGCGATCGCGATCGCGCCCGTAGCTGGTATCCCAGTCTGACTTGCCGTGGCGAAAAAGAATTAGCTGCTTGGTCATGGCTGTCGCTCGATCATGGGTAAACTCACTGGCTAGGGCTGCGCCCGCATCGACAGGCCAATCCGCTTGAGCTTGGTATCCACCGCCGTGACCTGCACCTTCACCACCTGACCCACCTTAACGATGTCGTTGGGGTCGCTAACGAAGCGATCGGCCAGCTGCGAAATGTGCACCAGCCCGTCCTGGTGCACCCCCACATCCACGAAGGCCCCAAAGTTGGTGACGTTGGTGACCACACCCTCCAGGGTCATGCCCAATTTCAGGTCGGTGATTTCGTTGACGCCCTCCTGAAAGCTGGCGTAGGTAAACTGTTCGCGGGGGTCGCGACCGGGCTTCTCTAGCTCCTGCAAAATGTCGCGCAGGGTGAGTTCGCCCGCCTCGGCGGTGGTGTACTTTTTGATGTCGAGACGCTTGAGGCGATCGGCGGCCTGGGGAATTTGGACCAGGGGAATGGCCAGGTCAGCGGCGATCGCGTCCACAATGCCGTAGCTCTCCGGGTGCACCGCCGTATTGTCGAGCGGGTTCTTACCGTCGCGAATGCGCAAAAACCCCGCCGCCTGCTCAAACGCCTTTGGCCCCAGCTTTTTCACCTTCAGCAGCGCCCGGCGCGACTGAAAGGCCCCGTTGGCATCGCGAAACTCGACAATGTTGTTGGCCACCGCTGGGGAAATGCCGGATACGTAGGTGAGCAGCTCCCGCGAGGCCATGTTCAGGTCAACGCCCACGTAGTTGACACAGCTCTCGATGGTGTCGTCGAGCTTTTGCTTCAGCCGCTTTTGGTCTACATCGTGCTGGTACTGGCCCACGCCGATGGATTTAGGATCAATTTTGACTAGCTCCGCCAGGGGATCTTGCAGGCGACGGGCAATGCTGATCGCCCCCCGCACGGTCACGTCTAGATCCGGGAACTCCGCTGCCGCCACCTCGCTAGCCGAGTAAATCGATGCCCCCGACTCGTTGACCAGCACCTTTACCGGCGGGTTCGACAGGGGCTTTAGCACCTCCGCTACAAAAGCGTCGGTTTCGCGGCTGGCGGTGCCGTTGCCAATCGCAATCAGCTCTATCTTGTGCTTGCGAATCATCTCCGCTAGGGTCTCCACCGCCTGCTGCCGCTGCCGGGCCGACTGGTGGGGAAATACCGCCTGGTACTCTAAGAACTTGCCGGTGCCGTCTAGCGCCGCTACCTTGCAGCCGGTGCGAAAGCCGGGGTCAACCCCTAGAGTAGGCTTCATACCCGCCGGAGGCGACAGCAGCAGGTTTTCCAAGTTCGCTTCAAAGGTCTGGATAGACACCTCATCGGCCCAGGCCTTTTTCTCGGCCATCACGTCGCTAGTCAGCGAGGGCTTCATCAGCCGACTGTAGGCGTCTTGAACCAGTCCTCGGTAGAACTGGCGGACTGCCGGCACCGGAGTTTTGATCACCCGTTCGAGGGTTTGGAGCACCGGGGCTTCATCTACCCCCAGCCCGACTTTGAGCACGCCTTCGCGATCGCCCCGCAGCAGCGCCAGCAGGTTGTGAGAGGCGATAGAGCGGACCGGGGACTGGTAGGCCCGATACATCTCGTACTTAGTGCTGCCCTCGGGGTGGCCTTTTTTAACGCTGGCGGTGAACTGGCCCCGAGTCATTAACTGGTCACGCACGTACCGCCGCAGATCGGCCCGTTCTGCCACCTGCTCCGCCAAAATATCCGCCGCTCCCTGGAGGGCATCGTCTACCGACGCAACACCCTGGTCAGGATTTACAAAGGGCTGGGCCTCTTGCTCTAGCACTGCCTTTCTGCCGGTTTGATTCAACGATTCAATCCGCTGGGCCAGGGGCTCTAGCCCCTTCTCTTTAGCCATGGTGGCGCGGGTGCGGCGCTTGGGTCGGTAGGGCAGGTAGAGGTCTTCTAGCTCCGTCTTTTGCTGGCAGGCCACAATGGCTGCTTTGAGGTCTGGGGTCAGCTTGCCCTGGCCCTCGATTTCGCTCAGCACCGTCTGCCGCCGGTCTTCTAGCTCGCTTAGGTACTGGTGACGCTCGGCAATCTGTCGCAGCTGCACCTCGTCTAGATTGCCGGTGCGTTCTTTGCGGTAGCGGGCTACAAAAGGCACCGTGGCCCCCTCGCCAAACAGCGCTAGGGTGGCGTCTATCTGGGCCGGGCGCAGGTCTAGCTCATGAGCCAGAATGGAGGAAAGGTTAGCCATAGATACGGAGAGCCACTAGACATTGCACTAAACCTGAGGGGCTGGCAGCTTTAGCGTGCCAAACGTAGGCGACCAGAACTCGCCCCGGCTCTGGAAAAAGGCCACCTCTTTACACTTGCCGCGCCGATTCTCGGTCAGTGAGCAGCGCAGCATTTCCTTATTTTGCCCGTCTTTGGTGTAGGCGTAGCGCTCTAGCAGCGCCCCGCAAACCGGGCAGGGATGATCAACAAACATGTCTGGACTGGTCGCCTGCCGCTGGGCATTGGGTAACTCGTAGCGCTTGACCTTAGCATTCCAAAACATTACCGTGTTGCAGGTTGTACCCGAGCACTTGAGAAAGTGCTTGGCTTTCATCTTCTTAGAGCGAGACGGAATTTTGTGCATTGCTTCCCCGCAGGTGGGGCATTTGATTTTGGTCGGTTGACCGCTGGCGGGCCTGGAGCGAGTCGGGGCAGTGTTACCGGGAATTGGCGGCTGTTCGGCAAAGGTCGGTAGGGAGAGAAGCTGAGATTTGGCTCGGGCGATCGCAGGCCCAAAATATTCCTGCTGCCAGCCAATCAGGTAGGCTTGCCATTCTTGCTCACCGGATGCGATCGCATCCAGCGCCGTTTCCATCTGCGCCGTAAACTCCGGCTGAATCAGGTCTGGCAGCAGCTTCTCTAAGGCTCCATCTAGCTCTAGGCCTAGGGGCGTCGGCTTGAGCTTGCTCTGGTGCAGCTCTACATACTCTCGCTGGCGCAGGGTTTTAATTGTCGGGGCATAGGTGCTGGGGCGACCGATTCCCTTTTGCTCCATTAGCTTCACCAGCTTCGGTTCGCTGTAGCGGGGGGGCGGCTGGGTTTGTTTGGCATCGGCTTGCGCCTGCTCCAGCATCAGGGTTTGCCCCTGGGTAAGGGCGGGCAGCACCGAGTCGGCGCTGAGGTTGTTCCAGTAGCGGGTGTAGCCAGCAAATTCGAGCACCTGGCCTCGGGCTTCCCAGTAGGCGTTGCCGGACTGGGTGACCACGCGAGTTTTTTGCAGCCGGGCCGGGGCGCACTGAGAGGCCACCGCTCGGTTCCAGATCAGCTCGTACAGGCGGGCCTGCTCGGCGGAAAGCTCGCGCTGGAGTGACTCAGGCAGGTGGTTGACCTCGGTGGGGCGAATCGCTTCGTGGGCTTCTTGAGAACCTTTGACAGCCCGATGCCGGATGGTTTTGCGGGGCACGTTGGTGGGGTCGTGCTGCTGGAGATACTGCCGCACCGATTCACAAAAGGGCGCGGAGAGAATCACCGAATCGGTTCGCATGTAGGTGATATGCCCCTTTTCGTAGAGGGCCTGGGCTAACTTCATGGTGTGCTCGGGGCTGAAGTGGAGCCTGGAGCCTGCCGCCTGTTGCAGGGTAGAGGTGACAAAGGGCGGCGGGGGCGACTGGGTCGTCTGTCTGCCTTCAACGTGCAGAACGTGATGGGGATGGGCTTGAGCGATCGCCACTAGCGCATTGGCTTGCTCCTGAGAGGTCACCCGCTCAGATTCTTTCTCACCTCTGTCTTCAGCATCCTTGGCCGACTTTCGCTGGGGCTTAGGGCTGCTGCGGTAAAAGGCCTTGAACCCCTCCCCGTAGGTGACCCAAACGCTCCAGTAGTCTTCAGGGGTAAAAGCCTGAATCTCGCGCTCTCGTTTGCAAAGCAGGTGCAGGGCAGCGCTCTGCACCCGACCCATCGATTTTGCCCCATTGTTCAGCGGCCAGACTACGTGGCGGCTGCCGGTGTAGCCCACCAGTTTGTCGAGGCAGTCGCGGGCACGTCCGGCGGCGACGAGGTCCTGGTTGAGGGTGCGGGGGCGCGCGATCGCAGCCCTAACCGCCTGCGGCGTAATCTCGCTATAAACCACCCGCTGGGGGTTTTTGATGTGCAGGGCCTGCTGCAGGTGCCAGCCGATAGTTTCCCCTTCGCGATCGGGGTCGGTGGCAATGTAAACGCGATCGGCTTTTTTAACCGCCTGCCGCAGCTCGGCCAGCACTTTTTTTGAGCGAGCATCGCGGGGCTGGTAGCGGCAGGTAATGTCTGCTGCCCCTAGGTCAAAACCTAGGGAATCTACGCCGTCGTTGGCCAGCTCTCGCACGTGACCCATACTGGCCTTGATGATCCAGCCGGAGCCTAGAATCTGGCCTAGCTTTTTGAGCTTGCCGGGGCTTTCAATCAGCAGCAGGTTTGGCATGGCGACCTCCGTCGTGACCATTACAGTAAATAGTACACGTGAACTCTGCGATCGGCTGTTCTGATTGAGCTGTGTCTTTTAGGACATTTGCCCTAGCTGTGTCCAATCCTGGCGGGTGGCCCAATCCAAAAAAGATTCTGGTGTTACGCCTAATGCTGTTGCTGCGCTACCGTCCCGTACTAATGCTTGAGAATGGTTTTCAAGGTAGCGATAAAAGTCAGCAATATCGTCTCCGGCTGGTGCACCATAAGCCTGATTTAGACCTGCCGCAAAATCAGAGCGATCAATCGGTACATGGCGAATCGATTTGCCGAGAGTATCACTCAGGATAGTGGAGATCGTATCTGCAGTTAGTGGCTCTGGACCTCCAATCAGGAAGTGATGATTCCCTGCTGTTTCATAGCGCACTGCGGCTAGTGCGAAGTCAGCTAGGGTTTGGTGAGAGATCCAAGAAATTAGCCAGTTTGACTCAATGGGGTAAGCGAATACGCCTTCGTTGACAATAGCGGGGGCTGCCCAAGGTGCTGTCAGATTGTTCATGTAAACGGTGGGCTGAAGTGTAATGACAGAGGCGTTACTAGAGCAGAGGCGATCGCGCATAGCCCTAAGCACTTGAGAAGTCGGTCGGTCATAGTCTTCAAATATATCGGCAGCGCTGTTGAACACAATTCGGTTCACCTGGGCTTTCTCTACAGCCTCGGCGATCTGCGCTGAAAGCTGTTCTCGAACACCGGAGCGGTGGTCAATAGGCGCGGTAAAGACAACCGCCTCTGCCTGCTTAAAGGCCTGAACCAAGCTAGTCAAGTCGGTAAAATCAACCACTATCGGCTGAGCACCCGTTGCTTCAATCTGCGATCGCTGTGCCGCATTCCGAGTCAACCCTCGAACCCGATAGCCTGCTTCAGATAGCCGCTGGGCAATGCTGCTACCTTGTAATCCACTTGCGCTAGTCACAACTGCAAGTGGGCGAGTGATAGACATAGCTGTTGAACCCGTAATAATGACAATGCCAATGTAGGCTGTAGTTTCATAGGTGACTAGTACGCACATTTATCGCACGTAGTATCAAAATGAATACTGTGAACACACCTGAAATCGGTTCAGAAATTTGCGACCTACCTTGCCCTATTGAGACGACGCTGAAAGTGATCGGTGGCAAATGGAAAGCGCTGATCTTGTTTCACCTCCAGTCGGGGCCAAAACGCTTCAACCAGCTTCGACGGCTTATTCCTAAAGTTACTCAGCGCATGATCACCACTCACCTGCGGGAGCTAGAACGGGACGGTATTGTTTATCGTCAAGTATTTGATAGGGTGCCTCCTCATGTTGAGTACTCTCTAACAGAGCTAGGATGGTCAATCACGCCTCTCTTGAGCGCAATGGCGACTTGGGGAAAACGATACGAGGCAATCTTTCCTGAAAGGCTCGAGAGAGCGGCAAAAAGCGCGGGAGAGCCAGAAAGCTCGTCAAGGGCAATGTATTAAGCGCCAGTCCGTCACGGCACGATCAGCAGCAGTGGCGTGCTATGACTCGGTAGGTGTAGCTTTAGCCC
>JBARUP010000457.1:0-10511 GCA_049645805.1 Nodosilinea sp. | reverse complement strand
TGAACCACGCGTCGCTACCTCTCGTTCAAAATGATTCAGGCATGGCGCTCGACAGCTAGACCCCCTTGTCGTTCAGCGTGTCGAAAGGGGCCGTCTTCCCAGAGCATCTTCTAGGTGCCAGCGCCAGGGAGTATTGTCCTATACCTTATATGGTAGCGAGCCATCGGCTGCTTTTACCAAACCGTTTAGTTTGGCGTTGTAGATTAATTCATCTGGGGTGTACCTGTGGCACATTCACGGCAACCTACCTGGCGCGTTTCAGGGCCTGCCGCCCACGGGTAAGCTTATTAGGCTGGCATCATACGGTGCGCTGTCTTAATAGCTTTAGGGGCCGTCGTCAATGGCAGTACCTGGGTACGATTGCGTCCTAGGACTAAGATTCCGTAAACTCGTTCCCCGTCCGGGTAGTTTGGTGACTAAGCTAAGGGGTGCCCCCCCCCTTACGCCCCCATGAATTCGTCTTCTGAAACTAAGACTGCTACTCTCTCTACCAGCTACCGGGTGAAGGGCTGGGTGCAGCGCCAGTTTAAGCGAGACTGGGTAAAACTCTCGCTGGCAGGGCTGTGGCTGAGTTTTGTAGCGGCTCACGTGGCTACTGACTCGGTGCCAGCGCAGCTGCTGGAGCGTCGACTGCAGACCCTCTTCTTCGAAATTCGGGGGCCTTCAGCTACCCCCAACGATATCGTCGTCCTGGCTATGGATGAAGAATCCTTCAGTCAGGCTGAGTACTACCGTGCTGATCCAGAGCAGTACAGCTATTTAGAGCCGATCGCCACTAATCCATGGCGGCGCACCGCCCACGCGATCGCCATTGAGCGGCTGCTAGAGGCGGGTGCAAAGGCGGTAGCCGTAGACATCTTAATGTTTACGGAGAGCAGCTATGGCCCAACCGATGACCAAGCTCTGATTGATGTACTGAACCGCTACGGCGATCGCGTCGTATTAGCCACTTCAGTAGACGATGCTCAGCTGCGGCAGGGGGCGCTCGTTCGCCCCACTCAGCCCTTTCCTAAACTACTCGGCACGCCCGTCCACACTGGCAATATCAACTTTCCCATCGAGCCCGATGGCCGCATCCACCGCCACGGACGCGCCTACCTAAACGGCTTGATGGATAGCCAGGCCGACCTCAACGCCAGCAGCAGCATTAGCAGTGAGGTGGAGGCTACCCAGTCCTTTGCAGAGGCTACTCTAAAAGCCGCTAAAAGCAATCATCCTCCTTACCGAGGCGACTTCAGCGACTTCTACGGGCCGATCCGCAGCTTTGACAACGTGCCCTTCTGGTACGTGCTTGACCCCGACCTCTGGACCAATCATCTCAACAGCGGACGATACTTCAAAGACAAGATTGTGCTGATTGGGGGCACCGCTAAGTTCCTGCAAGACTTCCACCAGGCCCCTTTTTCAGAAACTCTGCTACACCCCGAAACCATGTCTGGGGTCGAGATTTTAGCCACCGATGTTGCCAATCTTCGCAGTGGACAGACCCTGCGGTTGGGTATACCTAATCCCTGGCTACGGGGGCTCTTAGTCCTGGGCGGCGGAGCTGGGTTTGTGCTCCTCCTGCGGCGATTCAATCGGCCCATCGCCCGTTTGGGATGGACGGCGGCGGTGGTTGGAGGCTGGTTTTGGGTCAGCTACACTGCGTTCGCCGGAGCCGGGCTGCTGCTGCCCACAGGGGCACCTGTGGTCGGGCTGATGATATTGGGCAGTACCTATATCGTGGCCGATATAGTCACTGAGCAGCTGCGTAAGCAGCGCCTGCGTCAGACCTTAGAGCAGTACGTCACCTCTCCCATTGTGCAGGAGATTATTAGCCAGCAGGATGACCTGCAAGACCTGCTCAAGCTGCGGGAGGCAGAGGTGATTGGCCTGCTGCTGGCCAATCGCTACCGCATCGTGAGGCTGCTAGGGTCTGGTGGGTTTGGCGAAACCTACGTTGCTGAAGATACCCAGCGGCCCGGCTCTCCTATCTGCGTAGTGAAACAGCTGCGCATTATCAGCAATGACCCGAGAGCACACAAGCTAGGTCTGCGCTTCTTTAGAGACGAAGCCGAGACTTTGGAAAAGCTAGGGCATCACACCCAGATTCCAAGACTTTTAGCCAGCTTCAAGGTTCAGAACTCGTTCTACCTAGTTGAGGAGATGATTGAAGGTTATCTGCTCAAGGATGAGTTAGCCTCCCGGCGTCCCATGCCGCAGGCCTACGTGCTCGATCTGCTCCTGGGCCTGCTGCCGGTGGTTGCCTTTGTGCACAACCAGGGCGTTATTCATCGCGATATCAAGCCTTCCAACATCATTCGGCGGCAGGGTGACGGGCTGCTGGTGCTGATTGACTTTGGCGCTGTTAAGCTTATTTCCAACAAGCTGGCCGATACCGGTATTGAAGTTACGTCCACCTCCACTATTGGGGTTGGTACACAGGGCTACATGCCCAGCGAGCAATCGGCAGGATTGCCCCGGTTCGGTAGCGACATCTACGCCTTGGGCATCACCGCTGTTGAGGCGCTAACTGGCATTCCAGCCTATGCCCTACGCCGCGATGTAAATGGAGAGCTGATCTGGCGTCATGAGGCTCCCGGTCTCGATCCTGAGTTTGGCGACATCGTCAGTCGGCTGGTGCTCTATTCCTTTACCGATCGCTATCAGCGGGCTGAGGAGGTCTTAGCCGACTTGGAGCGGATTGAGGCAGTAGTGCGATCGCAGCTCCCGGACGAGGGAACCGCTAATCCCAGCAGCGATAGCTCAGCGCCTGTTCCTTCCTACGGCGTGCGAATCGACAGCATTGCTACTGACAATATGGACGATCCTGAGGCGGCTAACGACTCGACTCAAATGCTACCTGGCGACTGGTTTGCGACCGCTGGAGACGGTTCTGCCAGCGATACCGCTGAGGCTGACGCCTGACCTTGGGCTAGGCTTCCGGCTGTGGAATGGTGATGTCGATAGGCGTAACAGATGCATTAGGGGCCAGAGTACTGAGGTCAGGCTGAATTCCCTCTGGATTACCAACCACCAAAACAACAAGCCGCTCTGGCGCAAGATGAGTCTGGGCGGCTGTCTGAACCTGATCTACAGTGGTCTTGCGCACCTGATCTTGAAACTGAAACACAAAATCTTCCGGGTAGCCGTAGTACTCGTAGCGAATGAGACGAGCTAGGGTCTGGCTGGGGTTCTGGAAGTTGAAGACAAAGCTATTGAGCACCGAATCCTGCGCCTGCCTCAGCTCTACTTCACTAATGGGTGTGGTCCGAATGCGGTTAATCTCGGCTAGGGTTGACTGCAGAAAGGGTACGGTCGCCTCAGAGCGGGTTTGACCGCCGCCGATGAACAGACCTGCATAGTCGTAGCGGGGTGCCCAAAAGGCATAGACCGAGTAGGCCAATCCCTGCCGCGATCGCACCTCATTAAATAGACGTCCGCCAAAGCCGTTGAGTACCTCGTTCATCACTGCCAGGGCCGCGTGGTCGGGATAGTCAAGTCGTCCTCCTAGGTGGCCTAGCTGAATGTAGCTTTGGGTAAGCTGGGGCTGCGATATCCTAAATACGCCAGCCTTGGCCTGCTCAACGCCTGGCAGCGTAGTCTCGAGGGCCGCTCCGGCAGCCTGCCAGTCGCCAAAGGAGTCTGCAATCAGCTGCTTCATCTGGGCGCTATCAAAGTCGCCCACAAGGCCTAAGATGGTCCGCTCCGGACGAATAGAGGCCTGGTAAAACCGCTCAATATCCTCTCGATTGATCGCGGCCAGGGTTGTGTACTCTATAGTGCGAGCATAGGGGCTGTCGGTACCGTAAACAAGCTTGCGAAACTCCCGGCTGGTAATGCTATCGGGGCTGTCGTTACGGCGAGCAATGCTGCCGCTGTACTGGCCTTTGAGAAAGTCAATTTTGCTATCTTCAAAGACGGGCCGCCGCACCACATCGGCAAACAAGGTCATTACGGCAGCGGCATCCTCGCTTAGGGCGCTGAAGCTGGCGCTGCCCTCGCTAGTATCAATGCTGGTTTCAATCGACGCGGCCCGCTGCTCAAGCTCTTGGTTGAGGGCGTCGGCAGCCAGGTTGGCGGTTCCCCCCAGGCGCATGGCCTCCCCCGTCAGGGCGGCTAGCCCAACTTTATCGCCGGGCTCAAACCGGCCGCCGGTTTGAAAGGTAGCGCTACCACTAACTAGAGGTAGCTCATGGTCTTCGAGCAAATACACCACCATGCCGTTTGGCAACTCGTAACGCTCGTAGTCCGGAATTTCAATATCGCGTAGAGGCGGAAACGTAAGCTGGTCGTAGTGGCGCGGGGTGAGGGCGCTAGCTGACGGTGGCCAGGCCAGCAGCAGCACCCCTAGTAACCCAACCAAAGCTAACAGGGGCATCGTTTTTCGTCGCAGGCTGCGACGGGTACCCACAAACCAGCTAATCGCGTTCATCACGGTGCGTTCCAATCTCTTAGGTCTAAAGGTAACTATCTCGGTAATACTTGAGGGCAGCGGCTATTTTGCCGACGCGGCTTGCACCAGCTTGCCCACGGTGCGGTTCTCAGGGCGAAAAAGACCTTCTGCTACTCGCTGAATGTCTGCCGCCGAAACAGCCTCAATGGTGTTGAGGTCGTTGAATAGGTTACGCCAGTCGCCAGTTTTGGCCTGATATTCAGCCAGTAGAGAGGCCATGCCGCCGTTGGATGCCAAGCTCTGCAACAGCCCGGCGCGGGCCTGAGTTTTAATCTGGTCTAGCTCCTCTGGGCTGATGGACTCCTGCTTCAGCCGCTCTAGCTCCTGGGCAAACAGGGCCCCAACCTCTTCAGGGGTGTGGCCGGGGGCCGTGAGGCCGTAGACCAAGAAAATATTGTCGTAGCGATCGCCTGGAAACCCGTTTAAGCTGCCGATGTCCAGGGCGACCTGGGCCTCGTCCACCACAGTTTTGTACAGTCTGGAGGTCCGCCCCGCCACTAGCAGACTCTCAACCATGCCGTAGATAACGTGGTCGGGATGGCGGAGGCTGGGACGATGATACCCCTCTAGATACCAAGGTTCAGAGGGCAGCGCCAGAGAAAACTCCCTGGCCTCAGTCTGGGGTGGCTCGTTGATTTGGGGTTCAGGCGGTAGTGCACGGGCCGTATAGCGACCAAAATAAATCTCAGCTAGCTGCTGCACCTCAGCAGGGTCTACGTCGCCTACCACCACGGCCGTCAGATTGGCAGGTCCGTAGTAAGTGTCATAGAAAGTGCGAACGTCCTCACGGGTAGCCACAAACAGATCATCCTGATAGCCGATCACCGGACGACGGTAAGGATGACTGACAAAGGCCTCTTCTAGAAACCGCTCAATCATTGCCCCGATCGGCGAGTTGTCGACCCGCATGCGGCGCTCTTCGAGAATTACGTTCTTTTCTTCATAAAACTCGCGAAACACCGGATCTAGAAAACGCTCTGACTCTAGCGACATCCACAGTTCTAGCTTGTTGGCAGGCAGACTATAGAAGTAGCGGGTCTCGTCGGCGGAGGTGGTGGCATTAAGGCCTACGCCCCCGGCTTGCTCAATAATCTGACCATACTTGTTTTGCTCGACAACGCTAGCGGCCTCCTTTCGGAGTTCATCCATCTCTGCCTCAAGCGCAGCCGCTCGGTCGGTATCGTCTGCTGTTTGAGCCGCCAAGAATTGCTCAAACAGCGCGTCAAGCTGGGCAAATATGGCCTGTTCGGTGGCGAAGTCTTTTGTCCCAATCCGACTAGTACCCTTGAAGGCTAAGTGCTCCAGGTAGTGGGCTACACCAGTTTTACCATCGGCTTCATCTACTGCACCCACGTTGGCGTGAATCATAAACGACGCTACTGGAGCCTGATGGCGCTCCAGCACAATGAACTTCATACCGTTGTCGAGAGTAAACTCGGTTACGGCCTCAGCCACCCGGTCTAAGTAAGGCTGAATAGACTGGGCAGTCAACACCGCATTGCGCGCTGTCGCCGGGGCAGCAGGCCACCAAAAACCCACTACAGCAATCAAACCTACTAAGGCTGGGCTCAAGCGACTCACCCACGCCCGAAGACCTCGAACCGTCGGCGGTTTTGCATTCATACGCTGTACTCGAAAGGGATTTGGACCGGTAACTATATAGTCTCCGACCTCCAGGATAATAGAGGCGTGCAGACAATGACTACCGAGGCTTAAATATGTGTAGGTACGGCGACGATTAGGCCCAGGCCGAACTCAGGAGAGTTGTCAAAGCCTCAAATCCTGGGTAGAGTTCCTTTAGGCTTAGGTATTTGCAGACCAGCCTCAAGACCCAAACCTACACGAAGGCGATCGCGCTTCTTCTATTCGACAGCATACCGCTAGTAAAAGCCCCCTTAGGGCAGGTTTGGCCCAGGTGCCAGCTATCTCAACATCGGCTTTACTCAGGTTATACAGAGGGGTCAGGCTTTGGCACAGGCGGTGAATAGCTCGAATCTGAAGCAGTGGGGGCGTCGGGCCTTAGCCGCCACTTTCTTGGCCGGTCAGGTCGTTATTCACCTGATCTCTCGCCCTATTCACCGCCGCAATACCCTAGACCAAATGGCGGCAGTGGGGCCAGAGTCGCTGCTGATTGCTCTGATTACAGCCGCCTTTGTGGGCATGGTATTTACTATCCAGGTAACGCGAGAGTTTTTGAGCTTTGGCGCGGGCGCGGCGGTAGGCGGCGTCCTGGCTCTCACCCTAGCGCGGGAGCTAGGTCCAGTCCTTACAGCCGTGATTATTGCCGGTCGGGTCGGGTCGGCCTTTGCCGCCGAAATCGGGACCATGCGCGTTACCGAGCAGATCGATGCCCTACAAATTCTCAAAACCGACCCAATTGATTACCTAGTGATTCCCCGGGTGATTGCCTGCGCGCTCATGCTGCCGCTGCTCAACGTGCTGTCGTTCATCACCGGTATGACCGGCGGGCTGCTAATTGCTACCAATCAGTACGATATTTCCTCCTCGGTTTTTCTAGATTCTGCCAAGAATTTCCTGTCTGTTTGGGATCTTGTGACTTCGCTAATCAAGGCGTTTTTCTTCGGCACGCTCATCGCCGTTATTGGCACTAGCTGGGGACTCACTACTACAGGTGGTGCTAAGGGGGTAGGGCAGTCCACTACCACTGCCGTAGTAACCGCGCTGCTGGCTATCTTTATCAGCAACTTTTTCCTTTCCTGGGTCATGTTTCAGGGCTCCGGCAGCTCAGTTATTAGCAACTTTTAGTAGGGCGCTACTAGACACACGCTCAGTAGTTAGCAGCGCTGTCTCTAAGCTGTGCCGTCTATACTTTGTAGATAGTTCCATTGTGGTTTGTCATCCGTGACGTCTACCTCAGCGACGACTCATACCGATCTACCTCGCAGCTATCGCCTTTCCCTTATTGTTGTGGGGCTAGCGATTCCGCTGGCGTTTATGGCCCTGTGGCTAGGACTAGTTGTAGGCCTCTTCGGCCTGTTTTTGCTGATACAAACGCTAATTCTGACCCTAAAATTTACCGATACGGCTCTTGAGGTGTATCGCGGTGACACGCTAATCCGCCATTTCCCTTATACCGACTGGCGGCACTGGGAAATCTTTTGGAGTCCGGTTCCGGTACTGTTTTACTTCCGCGAGATCAACAGTATTCACTTTCTACCGGTGCTGTTTAGCCCCAGCGATCTGCGAGCTTGTCTAGAGATACACTGTGCATCGGCTAAAAATTTAGACTAGCAAGGGGGCTAAAGGCGAACCTGGCTCGCATCTGATAGGCTGGCATAGGGTCTATGGGAGCCGCTTATGTCCGCCGAGGAGCTGTCAAAATTGAGTTCGGCAAATGTGGGGAGCAGTAGCTCTGGTTCTAGCCCAGGTGCCGATTCAGCGGGGCTCAAGTCGGACTGGAGCACGCGCATTGATGCTCTGCGCCAGCAGGAAGCTGACCTGAAGCGCAGTATTGCTGATCTGCAGCTGACCTATAACCGCCTTACCCAAGACCAGTTCCAAAAAATTCAGACCGATGTTGGCCGCATGGTGCAGCAGGGCACGGCCGATTTAGAACAGCGCAAACGATCTTTGCAAAAGGACATCGAAGCTCTGGAGCGTCGTCAGGAGCGGATTCAAACCGAGATGCGAACTACATTTGCCGGGGCGTCTCAGGACCTGGCTGTGCGGGTGCAGGGGTTCAAAGACTATCTGGTGGGCAGTCTCCAAGATCTATCAGTGGCGGCAGAGCAGCTCGACCTATCTCCGGCGAGGCGTGGGAGTTCTAAGACCGAGGAGAGAGGCAGTCCTGAGCCGGGTACTCGTGGCGAATCGGTTTCTGAACGTACCAACCGTGTTGCGTCCCCTCGTCGATCCGACGCCGGGGCTAGGCCCGTTCAGCCTGCCTTTGCCTCCAGTACTTTTCAAGAGCAGACCGAGCGTATTTGCACCCTGCTTGACCAGTACCGTATGCGGCCCGATTACTATGGTGCCCTCTGGCAGCTGCGCCGAACCTTCGAGCCGATTCACGCTGAGCGAGTGTCAAACTGGTTCTTTGTTCAGGGTGGTCGCGGCGCGGTTAAAAGTATGGGCAGTCGCCTGCAAAACGTACTGGTGGCCTCGGCGGCGCTGTCTGTCTTGTATGCCCTTTACGGCAATCGCCTGCGCACGCTAGTGCTTTCTAACAGCCCCGAGCGCCTGGGCGAATGGCGGCGGGGTTTGCAAGACTGCCTGGGCATCTCTCGGGCCGACTTTGGCACGGGTCAGGGGGTCATGCTGTTTGATGCGCCAGAGCCCTTGGCCCAGCGGGCAGACCGGATTACTGCCGATAGCGGTCTGCCCTTCATCGTGGTAGATGAAGCTGAGTCGGTAATTAGCCTAGCGCTGCTGCAGTTTCCGCTGTGGCTGGCCTTTGCCCCCGATCCGATGAATCCGGTGACTGAGTATGATTACTAAGGCGGCTGGATACTAGGCGTTGGCAAGACCGGGTGGTGAGACAGGCATCGAGCACAGCGATGAACCCAGTGCTCTAGTAGAGAGTCTAGGTGGCCGAAGGGCTAGGAGCGTTGACCACCCGACTGACCACCTGATCTAAGGCAACCGATCGCGAGGCTTTAAGCAACACGCGATCGCCCGGTTGCAGCATCTCTAGCAGGTGCTTAGTTAGGGTGTTGTGGTCATCAAAGGCGATCGCCTCAACCCCTTTGGCCCCGTCGGCAAGGGCTTGAGCCTCGTCGGGGTCGGCTAGGATCAGCAGGCTATCTAGCCCCAGATGGCTGACCACCTCGCCCACCTGACCATGCAGCGCTATCGACTGCGCTCCCAGTTCTTTCATCGTGCCCAGTACGGCAATCCGCCGCTGGCCAGGGGCGGCGGCCAGCAGGTGCAGGGCGGCGGTCATCGACTCGGCCCCGGCGTTATAGGTTTCATCTAGCAGCACCACGTCGTTGGGTAGCACAATCTGGCGGGCGCGACCGCTAGGCAAATTGACCGTCAGGCCCGCGCTCAGACCGCGCCAGTCGAGATTGAGGGCCTCCATAACAGCGATCGCGGCCAGCATGTTCAGCGCGTTGTGGCGACCAGGCAGGGGCAGGGGCAGCTTCACTCCCCTGACTTCCAACGTCTCACTATCGAGCAGGTGACCCTGAACGTCTCCACCCTCCAGCCCAAAGGTAATCGTGCGGGCGGCCCATAGAGCACCGGCAGTAGCCATGAGTCGGGCGTTGTCGTAGTTGAGCACCGCTGTGCCCTGAGCGGGCAGCTCGGCTAGGAGTTCGCACTTGGCATCGGCAATGGCCTGTTCTGACCCCAGTCGGCCAATGTGGGCCGTACCCACGTTGGTAATCACGGCTACATCTGGCGCGGCGATGCGAGCGAGGCGGGCGATTTCCCCTGGCCCTCGCATTCCCATCTCAACTACGCCAAAGCTGTGGGTAGGCTCGATTTGAAGCAGAGTTTTGGGCACGCCAATGTCGTTGTTGTAGTTGGCCTGGGTTTTGTGCACCCGTCCCTGGGTCGCCAGAGCGGCGGCAATTAGCTCCTTCGTCGTTGTTTTACCGACTGACCCGGTAACGGCCACAATGCGGGCAGGCTGCTGGCTGCGCCACCAGTGCCCCAGGGTCTGATAGGCCGCAAGGGTGTCAGCTACCGGTAGACAGGGGAGGTGAGGTGGGCATTTACCCTGTTCAACCACGGCAGCGATCGCGCCCTGGGCGATCGCCCGGTCTACAAATGTATGGCCATCAAATCGTTCGCCAGTTAGCGCAACGAACAGAGCATTTTCACGAAGATCTCTTGTATCTGTTGTGATACCTGATACCTGCTGCGATCGAGAAGATAGCGGCAGTCCGCCTAAAGGGGCATTGATAACCCCTGCCAGGGTAGCTAGCGACGAAAAACCCATACCTTCAACCTAGGGTGCAGCAGCATCAGTGACATCGTATAGGCTTTTTGCCCAAGCTCCGCAAAGTGATTTGACGGTAGCTGAAGAAAAATCTTCGAAAACTGCCTCAGAACAGAGAGTTCACGGGCTCAAGCTTAGGTTTAGCAGGGGTCTTTTAGGGACGCAGGAGGAGGT
>JBARUP010000456.1:0-11716 GCA_049645805.1 Nodosilinea sp. | reverse complement strand
CTCCTGGCTTTGCCCCGCCTGAGCAGCTGGCCCTGCGCCCCTGCTACGCCAGCGATATCTACGCCATTGGTATCACCTGCCTGTACCTGCTGACGGCCCGCACGCCCATTGAGTTTGACCAAGACCCCCGCTCTGGCATGATCCGCTGGCACCATACTGCTAACGTTAGTCCTCATCTAACGACGGTGATTGACAAAATGCTTATGCCCGACGCGCGCGATCGCTACACAACGGTTGACTCCCTAGAGCGCGCCCTGGAGCTAGAGCCGCACCTGGAGGCCCTAGCGGGCTGCATGAACACCCGCGATCGTTCTGCCTACGCCTCTGCAGACTCAGCGCTAGGCAGTGATTCCTATCTCACTCCCACCCAGCGAGAGGCCCAGGCTATTCGCAAATGGCGCACGAAGCGATCGCTCAACCGCGAGCAGCGGGGCCGTTCGGCAGGGCCAGCATAACTGTCTTAGGATTCTTTAAGCCAGGCCAGCAGGCGATCGTTAAAATCAACGTCAGTTTCGTCGTAGAGGCAGTGGCCTACGCCAGTCAGCACTTCGGTTGTTAGCAGGGGGCTAAGACCTATTAGGCCCTGAGACTGGGCAACAGGCACCACGCGATCTTGGTCGCCCCACAGCAGCAGGGTGGGCACTGTTAGCGTGGCCACCATGTCTTTAACCGAGGGGCTAAAGCTGGGTGCCGTACGCGATCGCACCAGATAGCACAGCGTACGGGCCGCGCCGCGATCGCCAGTCGGCAGCGCAAACAAGCTAACCAAGTCCTCATCTACCCGCTCCGGCACGATATAAATGCCCGTCAGCACCCGTCGCAAAAAGCCGGGGCGACGGACCAGGGTAAACAGCGATCGCATGATCAGCGGGTTGGCTACTAGACTTTCAACCTTCAGGGCCAGGCGAGCCACCCAGCCCGCCACTAAATCTTCGCGATTGGCCTCCAGCGGCAGGGCAATCAGCGCCAGCTGCTGCACCCAGTCGGCGTGGCTGTGGGTCACCGTTAGAGCCACCAGCGCCCCCAGAGAATGACCGACCAGAGCCACTGGCCGACCCACTACATCCTGAATAAAATCAGCCACCTGGGCTGCCCACAGCTCTGCCCCGTAGAGAGTCGCCGCCTTTTCAGAATCGCCAAAGCCCAGCAGGTCAATGGCGTAGACCGGAGCCTGCTGGGCCAGAGTCGGCAGGTTGTGTCGCCACTGGTTGAGGTTGGCTCCAAACCCGTGAATCAGCAGCAGTGGAGGGACTTCAGCATCCTCAGGCCCAGGACAAAACCAGTAGCGTACCCGCCAGCCTCGCCAGTACCAAAACCGCTGGTAGCCCGCCTCGCTAAGGGGAGAGAAAAGGCTGCTAAGAAGGGTCGGTAGGGTAGACATCGGCGGCAGGAAAAATTGCGGAATTAGTACTCTAACTGTGAAGTGTTACCTTAACTACACTGTAGATCAAATGTAATGAACGACATCCCTGCAAGGTCGCCCCAGCAGCAGAAGAGATTCAAGAAACTATTGAAGTAGAAGGTTGCCGGTCAAGGGGCGATCGCGGCGGCTTTGGTCCTCCCGAGACCCTAGAGGTCGTCTTATACAAATCCTGTTTAGTTGACCCCGATTCCCTAGGGCGAATGCCATATGCCCTAGAGCAAATGCCATTTTCCCCTACGGATTGGACTCTATGGCAGCGGGAGTATGCGGTTCGGATTTGGTACTACTCGAATTTGGTACTACTCGAATTTGGGTCACCGTTTAGTACTCTCAGCCGGGTGCGATAGCGTCCTAGCGCCATTAGCGGAAAGTTTTGACGGTAGAGGTGGTAGCGAATGTAGAAGTGCTGGGGAAAGCCAGTGCCGGTAAACTCCGCTTCATCCCAGGTGCCATCGGCGTTTTGAGAGTCCAGCAAGTACTGTACTCCGCGCTCTAGCTGCTTTGTGAACACCGAAATCCCGACTTTGGCAGCGCCCAGCAGGCCGATCAAAGCCCAGGCCGTTTGGGATGCGGTGCTCGGCCCCTGACCTTTGAGGGTGGGGTCTTTGTAGCTTTCGCAGGTTTCGCCCCAGCCGCCGTCGCTATTTTGGCAGCCCGCTAGCCAGGTCGTCCCCCGTTCCATCGCGGTACGGCCCTGCGTCGGCGCAACGAGGGTCAGCGCCGACAGTGCTCCGCTAGTGCCGTAGATATAGTTCACGCCCCAGCGGCCAAACCAGCTGCCGTCGGCTTCTTGCTCTTGGAGTAGATACTGAATGCCAAGGCTAATTCGCTGGGCGGTGAGTTCTCCCCCGGCAAGGGAATCTGGGGGGAGCTGCCCGGCCATTTCTAGCACGCGGGCGGTGACATCGGCAGTGTTGGGGTCAATCATAGCCTTGAGGTCGCCGTAGGGGATGGCGTTGAGCCAGTCTTGATCGTTGTTGTAGTCAAAGGCGGCCCAGCCGCCGGGGCGGCACTGCATGGTGGCGACCCAGTCAACGGCGCGGTCAATGGCGGCCTGCTTTTGCAGCTTGTTAGGGAGATTGACTGCGTTTAAAGCCATAGCGACCACGGCGGTGTCGTCTACGTCGGGGTAAAAGCGGTTGTCGTATTCAAAGGCCCAGGCCCCCGGCTGGCCCCGGCGATTTATGACGGCCCAGTCGCCGTAGTCCAAAATTTGCTTTTCTAGCAGCCACTCGCCGCCGCGCACCAGGCAGGGGTTGTCGGGGGCGAGGCCCGAATCGACCAGGGCGCGCAGGGTTAGGGCGGTATCCCATACGGGGGAGACGCAGGCCTGCACTCGGTACTCGTCATCGGTTTCGATCGCAAAGTTGTCAATCGCCCGCAGGCCCCGGACCACGACCGGATCTTTAGCGCTGTAGCCCAGGCAGCGTAGAGCCAGCAGCGAGTTCAGCATAGCGGGGATAATGCCGCCCCAGTCGCCGGTTGCCTCCTGCCGTTCGAGTACCCAGCGCTCGGCGGCCTGGATGCCAGCTTCGCGAAAGGGCACCAGGTTAAGGGTTTCGGCCAGCTTAAAAGCGTAGTCGAGGTAGACAAAGCCGTCGCCCCAGTCGCCGCTGGTGGGAAGTTCAAACCGGGCGTTTTCGATGCCTTCTGTGTAGAGTTCGTTGAGGTGAAAGCCAGGTTCTGGGGAGAAGACCGGCTTATGGTCAAACAAAACCAGCAGCGGCACCGTGCTGCCCCGCGCCCAGCTCGACATCTCGTAGATAGACACGGGAAAAGGCGGCTGCAAGAACATCACCCAGGGCGGAATAGACGGCAGGCCCGGCCACTGGTAGCATCCAATTAGAGCTAGGTGCAGCTTGGTAAAAATGCGGGTTTGAGTAATGCCGCCCCGAGCCAAAATAAACGCTTTAGCCTTGAGCAGAGCCGGGTCATCTTTGGGGACGCCCAAGACGCGCAGAGCCGCGTAGGCTTCGACGGTGGTGCTGAGCTCACCGCCGTCGCCATAGTACAGTTCCCAGCCGCCGTGGGGGCGCTGCTGCGATCGCAGGTATCGCTCGGCCTTGGCCATGGGCCTAGCGCCATCGGTACCCCAGATTTTGTGCAGCAGCACAATTTCGGCGGTAATAGTGACGTTGGACTCTAGCTCCGCCACCCAATGACCGTCGGGCTGCTGCTCCGAGAGCAGGTACTGCTGAGCATTGGCGATCGCCTGACTGAGCTGATCTACCGCTACTTGATCTTGTATGGCCATGGTGACTGGTATCTCCCTCGACGGCACCCCAAGCAGACCAAATATGGCCTGTAAGGAGAATAATGCAAAACCAGCGGAGATGAAGCTAGATCGGCTATGGTTTGGGGCGTAACCGAGGGTATTGGCAAGGGTGATCAGGCATGGTAAGCAGCACGATTGAGCTGGAGCTGGTGGGCCTATCGCTGGCGATCTGGGTGGGGTTAGCTGGGTTTTGGGGCCGGTTTTGGTGGACCGACCAGCGCCTAGACGAGCCACAGCCAGATGACGGACTAGAAGACTATCCGGCGGTCTGGGCCGTGATTCCGGCCAGGAACGAGGCCGATGTGTTGCCCCAAACCCTGTTATCGCTCCTGAACCAGGACTATCCAGGGGAGTTTGCCATCGTTTTGGTAGATGACCAGAGCACCGATGGCACCGCGATCGCGGCCCAACAGGCGGCTCAGCATGCTAACCAAACCGACCGACTTACAGTCATTGCTGGAGCCCCCCTACCCCCAGGCTGGACCGGCAAGCTCTGGGCTATGGAGCAGGGGGTCCGCTACGCCCAGGCCCAGGTTAACCAACCCCAGTACCTGCTGTTTAGCGATGCCGATATCGAGCACAGCCCTACCAACCTGCGCCAGCTCGTCACCAAGGCCGAAGCCGAGTCCCTAGACCTCACCTCTCTAATGGTGCGCCTGCGCTGCGAAAGCTTCTGGGAAAAGCTGCTAATTCCTGCCTTTGTCTTTTTCTTTCAGCTGCTCTACCCCTTCCCCTGGGTCAACGACCCCGCTCGCCGCACCGCCGCCGCCGCTGGCGGGTGCATTCTCCTTCGTTGCACTGCTCTGGAGCGCATCGGGGGACTGGCCATTCTGCGCAATGCATTGATTGATGACTGCTCTCTCGCAGCGGCGGTCAAGCACCCTAGCTTAAGTTCTCAGCCAATCCACCCCTCCCTTTTTCAGAAGGGGAACTCAAAATCCAAAATCCAAAATCTAAAATCCCCCTGCCACCCTATCTGGCTCGGCCTCACCACTGAGACCCACAGCCTGCGACCCTACCCCAGCCTGCAAAGCATTTGGGATATGGTGGCCCGCACCGCCTACACCCAGCTGCACTATTCGCCGTGGCTGCTAGTCGGCACGGTTTTGGGCATGGGCCTGGTCTACTTAGTGGCCCCGATTGGGTTTGTCTGGGGCATCGCCAAGGGCCAGGGGTTAGTTGTGGTTCTCGCCGGGCTGACCTGGCTGCTGATGGCGGTAGCCTATAGCCCTACCCTGCGGCTGTACCGCTGTTCGCCGCTGCTGGGGTTTGCTCTGCCGCTGATTGGGCTGCTCTATACCCTCATGACCCTTGACTCTGCCTGGCGACACTGGCGCGGCCAGGGCGGAGCCTGGAAAGGGCGAGTCTATAATCCGTCTTGAGTTAATCTGGGAGTAGTTAGGATTCGGTGGGCTGAGCGTGGCGACCGCACCGAGTCTCTGTGAAAGAATCTCAAATTCGGGGGATTCAACCATGAATGAAGTAAGCATCAAACCAGCATCGCTGTACGACACCGACTACCAACTTTGGGTAGATCAAACCGTGTCAAAGCTGAAGTCCCGCGATTTTGGCGATCTTGACCTGGAGAATTTGATTGAGGAGATAGAAAGCTTGGGCAGAAGTGAAAAGCACGCCATTTCTAGCTACCTTATGCGGCTCTGTGAACATCTTCTCAAAATCAAGTATTGGGAATCAGAGCGCGAGCTTTGCTTGCGGGGTTGGAAACGGGAGGTTCTAAACTTCAGCTTGCAGATTCAAGAAGACTTGGAGGCTAGCCCGAGTTTAAAGGCGTTTTTGCAGAACGTTTTCTTTAAGCAGTACAAAAATGGTAGAAAGCTATTTCTCAACGCTAGCGAGTTGACTTCTAAACTAATTCCTGAAGAGCCAGACTTCACTTTAGAACAGGCCCTAGACGAGACTGGCTTCCTCTGCATGAATGAAGGGCAAGGCACTTTCCTAAACTTATACTGAAGCCGCCTTGGCTACACCCGGTTGGGCTGGGCAAACGCCGTTTGCCCCTACGCAAGCCTCCTGTTTAGAATCGGGGTTATGCGATTCGGATTTGGTATTACTCTTGACGGCTAAGCACAAACTGATGCAGCACCGACGCTATCAGCACCGACACTGATACCCCTGACGCCTGGGCGAATGCGTATAGCATCTGTAAGTCACTTGTTGGCAACGCCAAGTTGACAGACTCTAACCTCTCCCCTTGAGCTTGAGCATATTGTCGATAACGCTCAATTTCCTGAGGTAAATCTGGTGTCGACCGCCATTCACTTAATTCTACAGACTCTAGTAGGGACTGTTCTTGTGCATCTAATGGTGGCATAGCTATTCTCCTAAGTATTGTTTCTTGAGCTTGCGACTAGGAATAACTATTTTGAGAAAGATCTCTCGATTAGTCTCGACGAATGGTACCAGATAGACATACTGATTCATTTCGATAATAAAAATTCGCTGCGATGGATACCTCTCTTGGTTTGAATGCTCGATAACGTCAAGCAGCTTGTCACTCGCGATCGCCTGGAGTGCTTGCTCAAAGCTTACTCCCCGCTCTGCCTGAAGCTGACGATTCTTATCATCATTCCAGCGAAATGGCTTCATCAACGTCCCAATAGCTGCGCCACATCTCTGTTCTAGCAGATCAGTTCGCTCTCCGAGATTCCTCAGGCCAGAGGCCTTTCGTAGCCCCGCTGTTGAATTAGAGAACCCCAGTGCTCCTCCACTCGCTGAACCACCTTAGTATCAAAAGAATAGCGATTCTTCTTGTAGCCTCGCAGTCCGTCTAAATAACGTTCAAACTGAGGCCGGACCTGGTCAAAATCGTCCAGTTCCAGGGTGGTATATACCTGCTCCAAGGTCTCTAGGGGCGCTTGTTCAAAATCCTCAAACCGAATTTCGGCGAACTGGTGCTTGGGTAGATTAGCGCACTCTGCTTGTAGCGTGGCGATCATGCGGGGGTAGCTGTCTAAGACCAGCTCCTCCACCAGGGGAGTCATAGTATCAGCATCGTAGGTTTGCAGGGCTAGCTCTGGCAGCAGTCGCAGAAAGAAGTGGCGCGTGGAGGGAAACACTACGTAGGGATTGCGGTAAATGTGGATGAATTTGGCCTCTGGCCAGAGCTGACGAAGCTTGGCTACGTGGGCCGTATAAACCGGGTTTTTGACCAGGAGCGGTTTACCCTGCTGATGGATAGAGACCTTGTGCAGCAGCAGCTGCTGGTAGCGCTGCCACTGGGCGATCGCCGCATCGTCGCAGCCCTCAAAAAACACCCCTTGCTCAAAGTGGTGGCGAAAGCGCTGGGGGAAATACAGGCCGTGGTAGTAAGACGGTGCTCCCATAGTGGCTAGGGGAATAGCGTCTTCCTGGGGGGAAGTGGGGGTAACGGCGACGTTATCGACGTAGCGATCGCTGGGTAGAGCCTTCTCCAGCAGCGGTTCCAGGGCGCGAACGAGGCCCAGAATATCCCAGGGCAGGCCGGTGGCCAGGGGCGAGATATAGCCAAAGGCGTCGGACTGGCTGAGCACGTTGTGGAGGTGGGTGGTGCCCGATCGCCAGTAGCCGACAATAAAAATCGGCGGCGGCATTGGTGTGTTAGTAACGTTAGCCGTCAGCTGCTGTTCTGCCAAGAATAAAGGCCAGCGGGCCAGGGCTACGGCCATGGCGATCGCTGCCTGGGGCAAGCGCCGGGGCGACACACCGCCGTGGCTGGTAAACAGTCGCCACAGCGTATTGGGGGTACTGCCGCAGAGGGGGTGAAACAGGCTGGCCATGCCCTAGCCCACTCCAGCCTTCATCCGCAGGGCCTTAGTGGCCAGCGACTTGCCAAAGTCCCAGGCGGCCCCCGGTACCCGGTGGGCATCGGCCACCACGTCGGTAACGGCTGCCACAATCCACTGGCGATCGCCCTCCGTCAGCGTCAGCGGCGGAATAAACTTGACCACGTTCATGCCGTGGCCCGCCACCTGAGAGAGAATGCGGTGCCGTTCAAACAGCGGTACCGTAATCATTTGGGAAAACAGACCCTGATTGGCGGCCTCCAGCATTTTCCAGGCCATTTTGAGCGACAGGCTGCGGGGTTCGGCAAACTCCAGCGCTATCATCAGCCCGCGCCCCCGCACTTCTTTGAGGCACTCGTACTGACTCACCAGGGGCTGCAAATCGGCCAAAAGCTGTTTCCCCACGCGAGCTGAGTTCTCGATCAAGCCATCGTTCTCCAGTACCTCCAGAGTGGCCAGCCCCGCCGCCATAGCCAGGTTGTTTTTGCCGAAGGTGCTGCCGTGCACCACGGCGCGGTCCATACGGTTGAACATTTTCTCAAAGATCCACTGCCGACAGGCCACTGCACCCACGGGCACAAAGCCGCCGGAGAGCGCCTTGGCCATGCAGAGAATGTCGGGCTCTACGCCCCAGTGGTCCACTGCCCACCACTGGCCGGTGCGGCCTAGGCCGGTCTGCACCTCATCGGCCACAAACAGGGTGCCAGCGCGCTGGCACAGGGCGGCGGCACCGGGTAGGTAGTCATCGGGCGGCAGCCAAACGCCGTGGCCCTGGATGGGTTCGGTGATGAAGGCCGCCACGTCGCGACGGTGCAGGGCCTGCTCCAGAGCAGCCAGATCGCCAAAGGGCACTTCGATAAAGTCGGGCAGCAGGGGGCCAAAGCCGCCGCGAAAGTAGTCGTCTCCGGTAGCCGACAGCGACCCCAGGGTGAGGCCGTGGTAGCCCCCAGAGCAGTAGACGATTTTGCTGCGGCCGGTGGCGCAGCGGCTAAATTTAATCGCCGCTTCTACGGTTTCGGTGCCGGAGTTGGCAAAGAAAATGCGATCGAGGCCAGCGGGGGTTAGCTCCACCAGGCGTTCGGCCAGCAGCCCCGACAGCAGCGACACATCGAGCTGCACCAGATTGGGCAGGCTGGCTCCCAGAATATCTTGCAGCACCTGCACCACGGTGGGATGGTTGCGGCCTAGAGCAAACACCCCAAACCCGCCCAGCAGATCTAGGTACTGGTGCCCATCCTGGTCGTAGAGGTAGGGGCCTTCGGCCCGCACGTACTGGCGATCGAAGCCGATGGTCTTGAGCACGTTGACCATCTGCCCGTTCAAGTGCTGGGCGTGCAGGTCAAAGTTTTCGGCCTGGCGCTGGCTAAGGCGTTGGAGGATATCCATGGGCAAATTCGTAGAGAGAGTTAGGAGTCTTTGGAGTAAGGAAATATCCTGGGGTAGGGGCGCAGGGCCTGCGTCCTTTAGTAAAGTCCTGAACGTTGGGTATTCCTAAATTTCGAATACTTTTGCTGTCGAAATTCTCCTCAAAGGTCAGCCAAGAACAGTTGACTAGTGACAGCTTGCAGTCGCCGCAGGCCGCGCAGGGAGCCTCGAATCAAGTGAATGGCTGCCCTGGGCCGCTTGAGAAAACTCAGGGCCAGGGGCCAGGGCTTCAAATCGCCATCGGCTCCTAGAGCAGCGGTGATATCCGGCAGCGGCTGATCGTAATCATCGCTGATCACTCGCAGAATCGCTACTGGGTGGGCTGCTAAGGCCACCAGAACGGCGCTGCTCTCCATATCCACCACGTCTCCCTGGGTGAGGCTATGGATCGCCGCTTTGTCTTGGGCGGTGGTGAGAATGCGATCGCAGGTCACCACCGTCCCCACCGTAGCCATTGACAGCCGGGTCTGAAGCCAGGTCGTAAGCTGCTCGCAGGGCTGAGGCTGGACGTTTTCCGCCGTATTCCCCGCCGCCACGGTCATGCAGCGCTGCCCGAGTACCACGTCCCCCACCCCCGATCTACGAGACAAACTTCCCCCTAGCCCCATTATTAGACAGCCTCCCGGCGGCAGCGGGAGCTGGCTCAGTCGAGCGGTCACCGGCCTAGGCCCAACGGGAATGGGCACTACCTGAAGCCGCTGACTCACCGCGACCGGCAGCAAACCTAAGCCCCGACAGACCGCTTTGTACTCAGCGCCCTGGGGCACGAGCAGAGTCGTTATGGGTGTTTCCTGAGGCACCTAAGTCCTCTCGCTAACGGCACGCGCTTCTGTCGCCAAGCCAGGCCCTAAACTAGGTGTGATAACTATGCCAGCATCGGCAGTCTACGTCGAGTCTCCCTCGCCATGGCCCACCAACCAGCTACCGCTCGGCCCCGCCGCGATCGCTTTAATCTATCCAGGCTGGCGATTAACCACGCCGGGCTGACTGTGGCGTTCTGGATCGCGATCAGCGTAGCCGGGCTGTTTGCCTACCGATCGCTGGAATACGCCCTGTTTCCCGACATTACCTTTCCGGTGGTGGTAGTGAATGGTTCAGCCCCCCTGGCGACGGCACTAGAGACCGAGGCCCAGCTCACTGTTCCCCTAGAGGCTCAGCTCGAGCCCCTCGATCGCCTGAACCGGATCTTTTCAACTACTTACTCCGGCCAGAGCGTCTTAAACCTGCGGTTTCAGGTGGGCACCGATCTAGAAGCTGCAACGATAGCAGTGGAGCAGGCTCTGGAGGAGATGTCCCTGCCTGAGGCCACCCGCACCCAGGTAATTCCCCTCAACCTCAACGAAGAGGCCGCCGTTAGCTATGCCCTGGTCAGCCCCGATGGCGATCTAGCGGCGCTGGCTGACCCCGATGGCGACCTGTCGCCGCTGGCTGACCTGGCTCGCACCAGCATTATCCCCCCTTTAGAAGATATTCCTGGGGTGCTGAGGGTCGATTTGCTGGGTACCGCTAGGCAGGATTTGGGACCTGCCCCGCCCGCAGGCTCGTCCCCTGGTCTGGAGTCGCCCACGGAAGCCGGGCTCAACCCTCCGACCCTCATTCAGTTCGACGGGGTTGAGGGGCTAGCGTTTCAGGTGATTAAGCAGGGCGATGCCAACACCCTGGCGGTGGTCGATCGGGTTGCGGCGGTTGTGGCAGATTTACAGGCCGCCAGTCCAGACGTGCAGATTATTTTGGCCGCGACCCAGGCCGATTTTATTCAGGCCGCGACCCAGGCCACAATCGATTCGCTGGTGCTGGCGGTAGTCATAGCCGTGCTGGTGATCTTCGGGTTTTTGAGAAACTGGCGCGCCACTCTGATCACGGCCCTAGCGATTCCGATTTCGCTGCTGGGCACCTGCATTGTGATGGCCCTGTTTGGCTTCAACCTGGAGACTATTACCCTGCTGGCCCTAGCTCTGGTGATCGGCATCATTGTGGACGATGCGATCGTAGAGGTCGAAAACATTACTCGCCACCTGGAAGCCGGGGCAGCTCCCAAGCAGGCGGCGCTGGTGGCTACTCAGGAGATCGGCCTGACCGTATCGGCGGCCACGCTGACCATTGTGGCGGTGTTCTTGCCGGTCGCCTTTATGGGAGGCACAGTGGGGCAGTTCTTTAAACCCTTTGGGCTAACGGTGTCGGCGGCGGTGCTGACCTCGCTGCTGGTGGCCCGCACTCTGTCGCCCGTGCTGGCGGTCTACTGGCTGCGAGGGAGCCCGTCTGCTCTAGGTAGCTCCCCCACAAGTGAGGCAGAGCATCCCACCAACCAGACGGTGCCGCTAGAGCCGGTACCCATCGAGAACCATGCCTCTTCAGCCCTAACGGTGGAGGTGTCTCAGCAGTCCTGGCTCACGCGGGGCTACGGCAGGCTGCTGACCTGGGCTTTGGGCCACCGCTGGGCAGTGGTTGGTCTGGCGATCGCCAGTTTAGTCGCAGGCATTGCCCTGATTCCCCTAGTGCCCCAGGGCTTCATTCCCCAGCTCGACCGGGGCGAGTTCAATGTCACCTACCAAGTACCGCTGCCTACTTCGGCAGAACTAGCCGGGGCGGGGCAAGCCTCTCCATCCCCCGGCTCCCCAGACCCGCGAGCCGCTGCTAACCTCCAGATCAATCCCGTTGCGATCATCCTGGGCCAGTCTTATCAGGTGGCTCAGCAGCTAGAAACTACCGTACTCCAAAATCCAGCGGTGGAGTCAGTGCTGACGACAGTAGGGGTGCGCGGCAAGCCCAACCAGGGCAGGCTCTACGTCAAGCTGAGGGGCGATCGCAGCC
>JBARUP010000455.1:0-1887 GCA_049645805.1 Nodosilinea sp. | reverse complement strand
AAAGAAGCCCACGCGGGCTAAAAGGCTATTAGTACCAGCCCTTTAGCCCGCGTGGGCTATCGTCAAATCTGCGCCAGGAATTAAACCCGCGCCCAGTTGATCTCATCGAGCCTCTACTTCTAGGCGCTAGATCGAGCCGTTAACCCCCAAACGTCTACCGGCCTAAATGCGCAACAAGCTGGATTATATAGGTCGTGGCGCGCCCCTAGGGTGCAGCCTAGGATACGCTCATTAGCCGGTTCACAACGCCCATGTGCCAGCCCAACCGCCAGGCGCTATCGTGAGACCTTAGGCCAGAGCCGATAAATCGTAACCCCCAGAGGGGAATCAAGACCAGTCGGGGTGCGAGACCGTGCAGCTTCATACCCCGATCGCGGTAGCGTAGGTAAAGGGTTGCTAGCCCATAGCCCCAGTTGTGGGCTTTACGGTAGGTCGCCTGCCGGGCCTCAAAGAATGACTGGTCAGTATCCATGCTGTAGCGGTAGTGAACTACGGCGTCGGGCACAAAGACGAGGGAATGTCCGGCCATCTGTACTCGGACACAATAGTCAGCGTCTTCTAGGTGAAGAATAGTTTCGTCAAACCCGTTTACCGCTAGGTGAATGTCTTTGCGCACGGCTAGCCCACAGCCCGACGCAAAGGGGTAGAAAGGAGTCCTAAAGTTGTTAAGTCCCTTGGTTTGGGAGGTATTAACGGTGTCGTTGTTGAGCTTCTGGTGATCAAGACGACAGGCTAAAAAACTGTGGCTGGCAAAGGCTCGCTCAAGGGCTTCTACCCATTCCTTGTCAACTACGTCGTCGGCATCGCAGAAGGCGATGTAATCACCTGAGGCAGCTTTGACACCCTCATTGCGGGCATGGGAGGCACCCTGAATACCAGCTGCGTCAATAATCTTTAGCTTGGGCAGGCGATCGCGATAGCGTTCGACAATCGCCCGGCTATTGTCGGTAGAACCGTTGTCGGCCACGATCACTTCGTAGGGGGCAACAGTCTGTTGAGCTAGGGCATCTAGCTGCTGATCGACAACTGGTGCGGCGTTAAAGCAGGGAATAATAACGCTGATCATTACTGAATAACCTTAGTAAATGCACGATATTACAGATGTCATAACGCTTACCTGAGGGCAGCAAAGCACTGCCTATGAAGCCGTTGACTGCTGCTAGCAGGGCTATAACCTGGCTTGCGATTAGAGCCTGCCTAGGCACACAGGCGGTTTGGATAGCCCCTAGCGGTAGTTTTACAGGCAAAATCTTGGCTACCTCGCACCTAGTATATTCAGCCTTCGAATTACGTTGGCCTGAGTGTATCACTACAATATTTTTTGGCCAACGTAGCTCAAAGATTAACGTTCTGCCTTGGAGACCAATCAGCTACGCCTAAAGAAGCTTCTTGCTCAGGGCTTCATAAAGCACTAGCTAGCGTGAAGCTCGTTTGTGCAGGGTTTACCCCTAAACCTGAAAAAAGGTATAAAAGTGTCTTCAGAACTTGTTTCTAAAGCTTTTTTCCTAGCTTTCTGACTAAGTCGCTCTCAGCATAAGTAGAAGGAGCCTTTGTAAAGGTAGTTTAAACAGTGGTCGTTTGTTATTTGTCTACTACGTTACTAGCACTGTGAAAGACAGCGATAAGCTGAGCGTCTTACCCCGTGCCGTCCTGCATTTTATAGGTGGTCAAAGCTATGTAGATACAAAGGCGGTAGCGAGTATTGGGTTCCGGCAATTGTGACTACAGCTGCGGGGAGAATCTCCGTCGCTGTGCTCTGCGCTAGGGGCACAGCGGCGGCTACTTCTTCAACGCGATCGCGACCAGTTTGATGCAGCACGGTCAGCCAGGCCCAGCCACAGTCGACTAAGCGGGCAACATCGAGCCCTCCATAACCTGGCTCAAAGG
>JBARUP010000454.1:0-4764 GCA_049645805.1 Nodosilinea sp. | reverse complement strand
TACCGTTTGAGCTGCTTCAACAGCGGCTAACCCAGTCCCAGTAGCAATGTCTAGAACGCTTGACCTGGCCTTAGGTTAGCCAACTCTACCAGCCGAGACGCAGCCCGCCGATGAAACTCGTTCTCGTAGTTTGGGCGGTTATTGAAGTCATTGAGAATGTGCTGCTTGTAGGCACTGAGCGATGAATCAGTCATAGGAGGCACCGTTGTATCCTATAAGACATAACGTCAGGACGTATCTACGCTTCGTAGGTTTGTCCCCTTTAAATAGCACCTTATTTCAAAAAGACTCATGGTCAAAGACACTCGACTTTCCAAAACCCTGGCACTCCTGGGCCTCTTTCTAGTTGTTGCTACCACTGCCTGCACCAGGCCAACCCCGGCTCCAACCTCAGGCACCACCGATTCTGAAATGGTTAGTCCTGAAGCTGAGGAGGCCATGCTGGTACTAACTGGGGAAGGCCTAAGGTTTGTGGTGTCACAAACTGGGTCTACCGTGCCCATTGACTTTAGCTCAGATATGGCCTTTGCTACAGACACCGTGAGCGAGGTGCTGGGCGAGCCCGAATCAACCGCCACCAATACTGAATGCCCTGCCGGTCCCCTTACCTCTAATAGCTGGTCTAATGGGCTAACTTTGACTGCTGCAGACGGTCAGTTTGTAGGCTGGGGCGTAAGTTCTGCCGAGGGAGCCGCCGAGCTGACCACCGCCACCGGTATTGGTATAGGCTCAACCCTGGCCGATCTAGAGTCGGCCTACAAGGTTGAACTTCCAGACAGCACTTTAGGGGTTGAGTTTTACACAGGAGAGCTTTCGGGGCTGCTCTCGAAAACCGCCCCCGACGGCGTAATCACCGACATGTGGGCCGGGACAGTCTGTAACTTTCGCTAGTGCTAGTTCCGATCGTGCGGCGGCAAACCGCCCTGGCACTGCCCAAGGCAGACCTGTAGGATGATCCTAGTGCTACATCGGTATCCCCAGTGCCTACGCCTTCCGATCCGTCCCCTCCAAATCCGCTTCCTCAGGGAATTAGTCCAGAGAAATACGCTCGCCTGAGGGCTGAGGCCAAGGCCCCCTACAAGGGTTTGCGGAAGTTTGTCTATGGCGCTGTGGGGGCTTCGGGAGCGATTGGGGCGTTTGTCTTCTTTACCCAGCTGCTGGCGGGACGCGATGTTAGCAGCGCTCTCCCCAATCTTGGCATCCAGCTAGGAGTAATCGCGATTGTAGTCGTGCTATTTCGTTTAGAAAAAAAAGACTAGCGATCTATGGCGCTGATTACCGTTCGTCCTGAGGGACTGTATTGCGAACAAGGCGGCTTTTACATTGACCCCTGGCGAGCGGTTGCGACGGCGCTAATTACCCACGCCCACAGCGACCACGCCCGGATGGGCTCTACCCAGTACATCGCCACTGCTCAGTCAGAGGGCATTCTGCGCCGACGGCTGGGTCACGATATTCAGCTACTCGGCGTAGAGTACGGCGATCGCTTCAAGCTGGGTAATACCTGGGTTTCGTTCCACTCGGCGGGCCACGTGCTGGGCTCAGCCCAAATTCGCGTGGAGCACAAAGACGACGTGTGGGTGGCTTCTGGCGACTACAAGCGCTGCGCCGACCCCTCCTGCGACCCCTTTGAAGTTGTACCCTGTGACACATTCATCACCGAAGCCACCTTTGGTCTGCCCATCTATCGCTGGAATAGCGGGGCCGAGACGGCGCGCCGCATCTACGACTGGTGGCAGGGCGATCTAGAGCGACCATCAATCTTGTTTTGCTACGCCTTTGGTAAGGCCCAGCGGGTGCTGAGCGAGCTAGTCCAGCTCACCGATCGCCCCGTTTACGTTCATGGTGCCATCCAGGTACTGACTGATATCTACCGCAGCCAGGGGGTGCCAATGGTGCCGACCGTTTGCACATCAGAAATGCCTAAGGGCCACAAGTATACCGGTGATCTAGTGCTGGCTCCTCCCTCAGGCCATCGCTCTAGCTGGATGAAGCGCTTTAAGCATCCCCAAACGGCCTTTGCCTCGGGGTGGATGGCGGTGCGGGGGGCGCGGCGGCGGCGCGGCTACGAGCGCGGCTTTGTGCTTTCTGACCACGCCGACTGGCCAGGACTGATTCAAACGGTAAAAGATACCGGGGCCAAGACGGTGTACGTGACCCATGGCCAGTCTGATGTAGTGTCGCGCTATCTGCAAGAATCATTAAACCTGGAGGCGATGCCTCTAGATACGCTCTTTGAAGGAGAGGTAGATATCTAATGGACGCAACCCCTTGGCTAGACGGTGTAATGGGCGGGCTAGCCCTGCTAATTTTGCTGGGGGGCCTGTGGATGCTCTTGAGCAACGTGGGCGATATGGATCGCTGAGGGCTGGCGCACTTTGGCATAGCTCACCAGCTTGCTGGCCCCGTAAAGCAGGGTCAGAGCTAGCATGCCTGAGGCCACCCAACTTTGAAACCGCTGGGTGATCCACAGTACGGCTAAGGCAAGGGCGATCGCATCTAGTACTAGCACGACTAGGCGCGATCGCCAGCCCGCTGCCTGAATTGGCCGTGGGGCAGCGGGCTCGAGGCGAATGGTAGCCAGCAGGTTAAACCCAATCACGCTGATCAAACTTGTCGCCATGCCCCAGCCCAAATAGCCCGCCGCCGCTCCATAGAATCCGACTAGCTGACCCGCAACGGTCCAGGCAACAACCTGAGCAAACTGGCTCAGGCGCGAATCGCGTCGCCGCTGGCTTACTGCCTCAACATGGCTCAGATCAACCCTGGCCATGTGGGCCTGCTCGAAGGTAGCCAGCAGCAGCGCCAGCGCCAGCAGGCGATGGGGCCAGGGGTGGGGCTGCACCGCCTGGTAGAGCAGCCCCGCCGTCGCCGGCATGAACAGAGCGGCGGCCATCATGGGAGAAAACGTCATAGTAACTGCAACACCGGCTGTAATCGCTAACCCTAAACGGATTAAGCATACCGCCAGCTCAAGCACTTATGCCTACCCCTTGTGCCTATTCCTCAACCGTTGTCGGTTTCAGCCGCAGCGGGTAGCTCGGAGCGGCGGTGCAACAGGCGGTAGCCGCCGTAGCTGACTACCACCAGCAGTGCCCAGTACGGGCTGTAGGCCAGCAGCCACAGTCCCAGCCTCAGCCCGCTAACGGTAAAGACTTTGACCGATTGGGTAGCCGCCTGCCAGGTACTTCCTAAGGTTTCGCCCACAGGGCGTAGGGGTGTCACTTTGCCGACGGCACTTTGCAGCGTCAGGTCAATGTGTGAGTAAGCCACCTGGCGATTGAGGTGCTGCTGCTGCGCCGCTAGTCGCTCAATTGACTCGCGCACGGTGCTAAGCTCCCGCGCCACTTCTAACACGTGGGAAATTTCGCCCGATCGCTCCATAATCTTCAGCAGCGCGGCCTCTGACTGGCGCAGATTCTTGAGCCGGGCCTCAAGGTCTACCAGCTGGCTCGACACATCCTCAGCGGTTAGCGACTGCTGCTGCACGGTGCCCAAAGGACGCAAAGCCCTTAATACCGAGTCTATTTTTGCCTGGGGCACCCGCAGCGTCAGCGACACCTGCTGTGCTGCGCCCTCTGGGGAGCGGTGATCTTGCAGGCTCAGCATATCGCCCTGAGCCTGCTGAGTAATGATTCGCACCTGGGCCACCGCCGCGTCAATATCTGTCAGTACCAACATCAGACTGGCTCGCTTGACCATCTGGGGCGTCAGCTGGCCAATATCGCCAGTGGGCAGTTCAGGTGTACTATCAGCCTCAGCCTGGTCAGCGGCCATAGATTCGGTGGGCATGGCCTCTTGCTGAAGCGCAGTATCGGCGGTCCCGGCACAGCCAGCCTCTAGAGTTGTTCCCAGGGCAAGGGTCAGCAGCGCAGAGCGATGGACGCGGAAGAACTTGTGAAGGGTCATAGGTCGCCTCAGCCAAAGGATAGCTTCACTATGGCCTAGGCCGTCGGTGGCCAGAACCAGCGTTACTAATACTGAAACCAGGCGGAGGATCTTGACTGTGGAGCGCGCTTGCTGCTAACCAGCAGAGCTTTAGCCTAGAATTTGAACCATAGCAGGAGTGCCTATGACCACAACACCCAATCGAGAACCCGCCCCGACTGATACGGACAGGATCAATCGCACCGCCGTGCCCAGCCCCATTACTGTTAGCGTCAAGCTGTTTGCCATCTACCAGGAGGCCTACGGAATGTCCGAGGCAGAGTGGCAGTTTCTAGACGGGGCTACAGTAGGTGATGTGCGCGATCGCGCCCTGGCCGATCACCCCAAGCTGGAACCGTGGCGCGATCGCACCCGCCTGGGCCTAAACCTTCAGTTTGTTAGCGACGATGCACCACTACAGAACGGCGACGAGGTAGTGCTCATTCCTCCAGTCAGCGGTGGTTAGGATCGGCATACCAGGCATTATCGAAACTGTTCGCTCCTACAGCATTTCTCCAGTTTCCTGGAGCACGTGCAGGCGGTGGTAGATGCCGCCGTGGGCCAAAAGCTGCTCGTGGTTGCCGACTTCGGCAATGCGGCCTGCCTCTAGCACCACAATTTTGTCGGCCTCCCGCACAGTGCTAAGTCGATGGGCGATGATCAGCGTGGTGCGAGTGCCCAAAATAGAGCGCATGGCCAGCTGAATCGATCGCTCCGACTCGTAGTCAAGACTAGAGGTGGCCTCGTCAAACACCAGCACGTCAGGATTCACCAGCAGAGCGCGAGCAATGCCCAGGCGCTGCCGCTGCCCGCCCGAGAGACGTACCCCCCGCTCAC
>JBARUP010000453.1:0-13121 GCA_049645805.1 Nodosilinea sp. | reverse complement strand
GAGGACGAGGCTCTACAAGAGAAAATCAAAGAAGCCATGGCAGAGGTAGAAGACCCGAGCCAAATCGACCCTGAACGCCTTAAGCAAGTGCTCACCGAAGAGCTGCTGCAGGAAAAAATTCTAGCCTGGTTAGAAGAAAGCAACACCGTTGAGCTAGTTCCCGAAGGTACCCTTCAGCCTGAGACAGCTGAGGAAGGTGAGATTGAGTCAGCCGAGACGGTTGACGTTGAGGCCACAGAGGCTGAAGACGCTGAAGCTGAGGCTCTAGAGATCGGTGAGGCCGCTACCGCGACGGTAGATGTTGAGGCTGTCGAGCCTCAGCTAGAGGCTGAAGAATCAACCAAGGGTAAGAAAACTGGCAAAGATAGCTAATCATTGAGCGCCGATCTTTGTAAGGCTTTGGGTGAGCCAATTACAGGGTCGCCTTTGGGAGCCTAGGCTCCGTGAAGCTAAGAAATTGGGGCATAATATCGGTTAGGCCGACTGTTTGCTTGTCAAGCGAGGCTGCGCTTAGCTGGGTCTAGCCCACGCTCAATTGTTGGGGCCACCACAAAGCAATATCCTTAAACCCTTGAAATCTTGCCTAAACCCATTATGATTGCATCGAACCCTTTGAGTAGTTTTATCTTGAGCTTGAGTCAGTCTGCCCTCAACGCTAACCAGGTTCGCAGCATGCTGCCCGTCGTCGTTGAGCAATCAGGGCGGGGTGAGCGGGCTTTTGACATCTACTCACGCCTGCTGCGAGAGCGCATTGTATTTTTGGGAACTCCGGTTACCGACGAGATCGCCGACTCAATTGTGGCTCAGCTGCTTTATCTAGACGCTGAAGAGCCTGAGAAGGATGTCCAGCTCTATATCAACTCCCCTGGCGGATCGGTTACTGCAGGCATGGCCATCTACGATACCATGCAGCAAATTCGCCCTGATGTGGTGACGATTTGCTTTGGTCTGGCCGCCAGTATGGGAGCGTTCTTGCTCTGTGCCGGTGCCAAGGGCAAGCGCCTCTCGCTGCCGAGCTCACGAATCATGATTCACCAGCCTTTAGGGGGAGCCCAGGGGCAGGCGGTAGATATTGAAATCCAGGCCCGCGAAATTCTTTATCATAAGAGCCGTCTCAACGAGCTGATTGCTCACCACACCGAGCAGCCTATAGATAGGATCGAGGCTGATACCGAGCGTGACTTTTATATGTCTGCCGCTGAAGCCAAAGACTACGGGCTAATTGACGATGTTGTAGAGCAGCGATCGCTCTCATCCGCTATCACGATGACTGCACTCAACTAGGGTCATTTTTTATGTCTAAGTACGACTCCCACTTAAAATGCTCGTTTTGTGGCAAATCTCAGGAGCAGGTGCGCAAGCTGATTGCGGGGCCGGGGGTCTACATCTGTGATGAGTGCGTTGATCTGTGCAACGAAATTTTAGACGAAGAGTTGTTTGACTCGGGTACTGCCATTGCTCAGTCAGTACCTCGTCGCGATGCACCCGCCGCCGAGCGCCCCAGTAAAACAGCTCCGGCTCTCTCCCTGAGTCAAATTCCTAAGCCTCGGGAGATCAAAAATTACCTCGACGAGCACGTAATTGGCCAAAACGAAGCCAAGAAAGTGCTTTCTGTAGCGGTTTATAACCACTACAAACGGCTCAGCTACCTCCAGGGGGCTGAAGGTGAAGCCCCTGAAGACATAATCGAGCTGCAAAAATCCAACATCCTGCTGATTGGCCCCACAGGCTGCGGAAAAACCCTGCTGGCTCAAACCCTAGCTCGCATTCTTGAAGTGCCCTTTGCCGTGGCCGATGCCACCACGCTCACCGAGGCGGGCTACGTAGGTGAAGACGTAGAAAACATTCTGCTGAGGCTGCTGCAGGTAGCTGATCTCGATGTAGAAGAGGCTCAGCGGGGCATCATCTACATCGACGAAATCGATAAGATCGCCCGCAAAAGCGAGAACCCCTCTATTACTCGCGATGTGTCCGGGGAAGGCGTTCAGCAGGCGCTGCTAAAAATGCTGGAGGGCACTGTGGCTAACGTGCCGCCCCAGGGCGGTCGCAAGCATCCTTACCAAGACTGCATCCAGATTGATACCAGCAACATTTTGTTTGTCTGCGGCGGTGCCTTCGTCGGTCTAGAGAAAATCGTTGAGCAGCGAATTGGCAAGAAGTCTATTGGCTTTGTACAGCCGGGGGAAGGCCAGTTTTCGCGCGAGAAGCGCACTGCTGATGTGCTGCGCCACCTAGAGCCTGATGACTTAGTTAAGTTTGGTCTCATCCCTGAGTTTATTGGTCGCATTCCGGCCACATCAGTGGTGGATCCACTAGATGAAGAGTCGCTGATGGCGATTCTTACCGAGCCAAAGAATGCCTTGGTCAAACAGTTCCAAAAGCTGATGCGGATGGACAACGTGCAGCTAGAGTTTAAGTCGGATGCCCTGCGGGCGATCGCCCGTGAAGCTTACCGCCGCAAGACCGGCGCTCGTGCCCTGCGCGGCATTATCGAGGAGCTGATGCTCGATATTATGTACGAGCTGCCCTCGCGTAAAGACCTGAAGCGCTGTATGATTACCCGCGAAATGGTGGAGCAGCGGTCTACCGCTGACCTGCTGGTGCATCCGTCGTCGATGCCTAAGCCTGAGTCTGCCTAGCCATGCCCTACGTTGAGATCAATCAGGTTAGCCACTACTACGAGTGGGTAGGTGCCGATACCCCACGCGATCCGGCATCTACCAAACCAGTGATGGTGTTTGTCCACGGCTGGGCGGGGTCGGCTCGCTACTGGCAAAGTACCGCAGCGGCCATGAGCGATCGCTACGACTGCCTGCTCTATGACATGCGGGGGTTTGGGCGATCTGCCATTGCTCTTGAACAGCAGGCAGACATGGAGGCGCGGGGCTACGAGCTAGACACCTACGCCGACGACTTAGCGGCGCTTCTAGATGCGCTGGATTTACCCAAGGTGACTATCAATGCCCACTCCATGGGGGCTTCGGTGGCAGTGTACTTTTTGAACCACCATCCGCACCTGGTAGATCGCGCTATTCTCACCTGCAACGGCATCTTTGAGTATGACAAAGCGGCCTTTGAAGCGTTTTACAAATTTGGCGGCTACGTGGTGGCCTTTCGTCCTAAGTGGCTGGGTCAACTTCCGCTGGCTCCGCGCTTTTTTATGGCCCGTTTTCTCAGCCGCCAAATTCCCGCTGCCGAAAAAATTGCCTTTTTGGAAGATTTTCTTGCTGCCGACTACGCTACAGCCCTAGGCACCATTTTCACCTCAGTTAGCAAAGAGGCAACCGAGGTCATGCCGGTAGAGTTTGCCAAAATTAGCGTGCCGACGCTGCTGGTATCGGGGGAGTTCGACAAGATTACCCCCGCCGAGCTGGGGCGTACAGCGGCAGATCTAAATCCTCAGATCGAGTACGCCTTGGTAAAGAATACTGGACACTTCCCAATGCTGGAGGATCCAGATACTTACTTAAACTACGTCAACGACTTTTTAGCTTAGATGCTCTGGGTCTGTTCTTTGGACCTGTTCTTTGGGCCTATTCTTTGGATCGATGAAGTTCTGGGCTGCTGGGGTCGCAAGGCGCTCTGAAGGAAAAACAGCCTGCGGCTTTGATTATGTTCTTTTTGAAGATGTAGTGCCCTAGATTTTGTCTATGGATTCGCTGCCTATTGATGACCTGTTAGCCCTTGATCGTTGCCATGTTTGGCATCCCTACGCCGCTATGCCTAGTACTGGGCCGATATTTGCGGTGCGGTCAGCCCAGGGAGTTTATCTAGAGCTGGAAACTGGGGAGCAGCTTATTGACAGCATGTCGTCGTGGTGGACCTGCATTCACGGCTATAGCCACCCTCGACTTAACCAAGCTGCCCGAGATCAGATGGGACGCATGAGCCACGTGATGTTTGGAGGACTAACCCATCAGCCAGCTGTACAGCTGGCTCAACGCCTGGTGCAGATGACGCCAGAACCACTGCAAAACGTCTTCTTCTGCGATTCTGGCTCGGTGGCAGTAGAAGTAGCGATGAAGCTGGCGATCCAGTACTGGCACAATCGAGGAGAGCCGCAGAAGCAGCACTTCCTCACCCTGCGCCACGGCTACCACGGCGACACCTTTGCCGCTATGGCGGTGTGCGACCCCGTAAACGGTATGCACCACCTGTTTCGCCACAGCCTGGTAGAGCAATATTTTGCCGATGCGCCCCAGACTCCCTTTGCTGAGGCATGGCAAGACAGTGACATAGCAAGCTTTGAAAAAATTCTCCAGCGTTATCACGGTGAGCTGGCGGCGGCTATTTTCGAGCCGGTGGTGCAGGGGGCAGGGGGCATGCGGTTCTACAGCCCAGAGTACGTGCGCCGGGCGCGGCAGCTGTGCGATCGCTACAATGTGCTGCTGATCCTCGATGAAATTGCCACCGGCTTTGGCCGCACCGGCAAGCTGTTTGCCTGTGAGCACGCTGAGGTTGCTCCAGATATCCTCTGCGTGGGAAAGGCCTTGACGGGGGGCTTTATGTCGCTAGCGGCAGCGCTAACCACTAGCCACATCAGCGACACCTTTGCCCAGGGGGAAGCCGGAGTATTTATGCACGGCCCCACGTTCATGGGCAACCCCCTCGCCTGCGCGGTGGCCTTAGAGAACCTGAACGTGCTGGAGAGCTACGACTGGGCCGCAAGAATATCAGCGATTGAGGCTCAGCTTGTGCAGGAGCTAGCCCCTTGTCGCCAGCTGCCAGCGGTAAAGGATGTGCGAGTGCTGGGGGCGATTGGCGTTGTCGAGCTGCATCAGCCAGTCGATATGGCGGTAGTACAGCCCCAGTTTTTGGCCCAGGGCGTGTGGCTACGGCCCTTTGGTCGCCTGATTTACACCATGCCACCCTACATTATTGATTCACTTCAGCTTAGGCAGATTACAAAAGCCGTTTACAGCGTTGTGGCTAGTCTGTCTTGACCGACGACTAGGGGAACCCTAGTCAACGAGAGTACCCATTCTGCCATTTTGATAGTCGGCCATAGCCTGATAGATTTCCTCTGTAGTGTTCATAACAAAGGGACCGTGGCCTACAATCGGCTCGTCAATGGCTTTTCCACACAGCAGCAGGGCTGTGGTATCGCGCAGAACATCGAAGGTGAGGGTGGTGCCAGCGCGATCGCAGATGCCAATCTCCGCCTCCCCAATCGACTCCGAGCCCACCTGTACAGTTCCCTTCAGCACCACCAAGATCGTTGTATGACCCTCGGGTACCTCCAGCGTTGTCTGTTTGCCTTTACTTAGGCGCAAGTCCCACAGATGAATAGGCGTAAACGTCTGTGTCGGTCCTTGGATACGCCCAAACTCTCCAGCGATGACCCGCAGACTGCCTTGTCCATCAGGCAAATTTACTACCGGAATGCGATCGGCGGTAATGCCCTGGTAGCGAGGCGGGGCCATTTTATCTTTAGCGGGCAGATTTACCCACAGCTGCACCATCTCAAAAGGGCCGCCCTGCTGGGCAAAGTTTGGGCCGTGAAACTCCTCGTGTACCAGCCCTGCTGCTGCCGTCATCCACTGCACATCCCCAGGGCCAATAATGCCGCCGCCGCCCGCCGAGTCGCGGTGCTCGACTTCGCCTTCGTAGACAATAGTGACGGTTTCAAAGCCCCGGTGCGGGTGTTCGCCCACGCCGCGCCGCGCTGAGGTGGGCGGAAAAGTTGCAGGACCGGCGTAATCAAGCAGCAAGAAGGGGCTGATGGCGGTTCCCAAACCGGGGTAGGCCATCAGCGTGCGTACCGGAAAGCCGTCGCCGACCCAGTGGCGATCGTGAGTACGCTGAATGCTGTGCAAGGCCTTAACCGTGCTGGGCTGATTTAGAATTGGCATAGGGGCTGTCTAATAACGGGGTTGTCAGCTAGTCGCCTACAGAAGCTGGCTGGTGTTCTCGTAGAGGAAAGCAACAGGATAGCTAAACCCAATGCTAGCGAATTCAGCTGTGTTGCCGCTCTGGTAAATGTGGGGAATCTACAGGCAACCAGACTTTCGCTGATACCGTTCCATCAGGATTTGCTGTTGATGTACTAGCAGCACGTAGGTACTTAAGCATTGGGCCAACGGTATGACGGCGACCCTCCCCTCAGAGACCGCTATTGCAAGAATCTGGGAGCAATGACTTTGAGCAGATCTTTTATTTGGAACAGTACGCTAGCTGCGACAACCCTGACCCTGAGCCTGCTTGCCCGGCCTCTGATGGCGCAGACGCTTCCCCTGCCCGAGCATTTGACTCCTCTAACCTCCGCAGAAGGCCAAGTGCTGCTGCGCGATAGCGAGGCGCTAGCTGATTACGTGCCTCTGACCAGCCAGTTTGTAACGCAGATCAACCAGGCGTTTTGCGGGGTGGCCAGCATGGCAATGGTGCTAAATGCTCTAGGTATTCCTGCACCGCTAGCCCCAGAGTGGGAACGGGACTACTTTACCCAGGAGAATATTTTTAACGAGAAGACCGAGGCAGTTATTGGTCGTCAGGTTATTGCCCGTCAGGGCCTCACCCTGGCAGAACTATCGGGCCTGCTCGAAACCTATCCGGTGATCGCCGAGATTCACTACGGTAGCGATGTCAGCTTAGATGAGTTCCGTAACCTAGTTCGCACCAATCTGGAAGCCCCCAACAACTATGTGGTGATCAACTACCTGCGCCGGGCGATCGGCCAAGAGCGGGGCGGTCACATTTCGCCCCTAGCCGCCTACGATGCTGACACTGACCAGTTTTTGATTTTAGACGTGTCGCGCTACAAGTACCCGCCGGTATGGGTGCAGGCCGAAACGCTGTGGGAGTCGATCAATACGACAGATTCAGTGTCGGGTAAGACGCGGGGCTTTTTGCTAGTTGAGGCACGGTAGGCTAAAGAGCAAAAGCCTGGATTTCTAGAGCTGCTAGGCGGCTAGCGATCGCGCAATTTTTTCATGCCCTTCTAGCACCACCGGCAGATCTAGGGTCAGCAGCCCTTCGGGGTTCAGCACCTCTCTGCCGTGGATAAAGCTGTAGTCAACCCGGTCAACCATGCAGAAAATCAGCGCCGCCACCGGGTCGTAGGCGGTACCCGACAGACTGAGCCGATCGAGGTCAACAGTGACAAAATCAGCGGCCATACCGGGAGCCAGGTGACCAATATCGGTGCGACCCAGTACCCTAGCGCCGCCGCGAGTCGCGATCTCTAGCGCTTCGCGTGCCGTTAGCGCCGAGGCATCTTCCTCCCGCACCCGAGCTATTAAGAAGGCCTGACGGGCTTCGGCCAGCAGGTGGCTGCCGTCGTTAGAGGCAGAGCCGTCTACCCCCAGGCCAACGGGCACACCGTGATTGAGCAGCTTGCGAAGGGGGGCCATGCCGCTGGCCAGGCGCATGTTGCTGCAGGGGCAGTGGGCCACCCCGGTTCCCGTCTGACCAAAGCTGTGAATAGCTTTATCGTCGAGCTTGACGCAGTGGGCGTGCCATACGTCATCGCCCAGCCAGCCTACCGAGGCGGCATAGTCGCCGGGACTAAGGCCAAAGGTATCGAGGCTGTAGGTGACGTCGGAGTTGTTTTCGGCCAGGTGGGTGTGCAGCCGCACGCCGGGGTACGAGCGGGCCAGGGTCGCCGACTCGCGCATCAGGTCAGTGGAGACGCTAAAGGGCGAGCAGGGGGCTAGGGTAATGCGTACTAGGGCGTAGGGGTCGCTGCGGTGGTACTGCTCGATCAGCCGCTGAGAGTCTTTGAGAATGTCGGCCTCGGCTTCCACCAGATCGTCGGGCGGCAGACCGCCTTTGCTTTCACCCACGCTCATGCTGCCCCGGCTAGCGTGGAACCGCAGCCCAGTTTGCTGCACCGCCTCAATTTCGTCATCCAGGGTGCAGCCGTTGGGAAACAAATAGAGGTGGTCGCTGGCGGTGGTGCAGCCAGAATAAATCAGCTCGGCGGCAGCCACCTGGGCGCTGAGGGCGATCGCCCCAGGGGTCAGCTGCTGCCATAGCGGGTAAAGGGCGCTGAGCCAGTCGAACAGAGCCGAGTTTTGCGCTCCTGGCACTACCCGAGTCAGGGTTTGAAAGAAGTGATGGTGAGTGTTGACCAAGCCAGGCAGAACGACGTGGCGATCGCATAGGTCCAGCACTCGGTCAGCCTCGGTAGGGAGTTCTGCCGTGGTGCCCACTTGCTCGATCACGTGGTCGCGAATGAACAAGGCCCCAGAGCAAATTTCGCGCTGCTGGTCATCCATCGTGACCAGGGTGTGGATATTTTTGACCAGGAGAGTTGGCATAGGCAGCCCCGCAACGTTCGTTAAAACGGGACTATAGCAGGTTGTCCGCAGGGGCTAGCGTTTTCCCAGTTCAATTTGGGCTGAAAAAGAGTTTACGACAGGCCGACAAATTTCTTGAACAGTTTTACCTTCCCTTCGTAGGGGGGATAGCGCCAGTCCATATCCATCCAAAAGGGCTTTTTCAGCACGCCTTTGAGGTTGGAGAAGGTATTGAAGCTGTGCTGGCCGTGATAGCTGCCCATACCGCTGCCGCCGACTCCACCAAAGGGCAGATCCCAAACGGCGACCTGCAAAATAGTGTCGTTGATGCAGACTGAGCCAGCCGTAGTGCGGTCGAGCACCTGAGCCTGCACCTGACGATCGCGCGAAAACAGGTACAGCGCCAGGGGCTTGGGCCGCTGATTAATGGCCGCGATCGCATCCCCCAAATCCCGATAGGTGAGAATCGGCAGAATGGGGCCAAAGATCTCCTCCTGCATGATCGGCGCGTCCCAGCCGACGCCGTCGATTAGGGTGGAAGCCAGGTAGCGATCGCCTCGGTCGTGCTCTCCCCCCGCTAGAATATTGCCCTGGCCTAACAGGCTCACTAGGCGATCAAACTGGCGATCGTTCACCACTCGCGACAGATCAGGACTTGCTGCGGGGTTGTCGCCGTAGCACTCGCGCAGTCTCTGCTTGAGCGCCGTCACTAGGTCATCCTTGACGCGCTCGTCGACCAGCAGGTAATCGGGCGCGATGCAGGTTTGCCCCGCGTTGAGAAACTTGCCCCAGGCAATCCGTCGGGCCGCCACCTCAACGTTCACGTCGATATCAACTATGCAAGGGCTTTTACCGCCTAGCTCCAGCGTTACCGGAGTTAGGTACTGGGCCGCTGCCTGCATCACAATCTTGCCGACTCGCTCGCCGCCGGTAAACAGAATATGGTCAAATCTCTCGGCCAGCAGAGCCTGAGCGGTGTCTACACCCCCTTCAACCAGAGCCACGTGGGCAGGGTCAAAGGTGTCTTCTACCAGCCGCGCCAGCACCCGCGAGGTGGCTGGTGCCAGCTCTGAGGGCTTGAGCATGACGCAGTTTCCCGCCGCGATCGCGCCCATCAGCGGCGACACAATTAGCTGAAACGGGTAGTTCCACGGGCCGATAATCAGCACCACCCCCAGCGGTTCGGGCTGCACCCAGGCCGAACCCGGCTGCTGGCTCAGCGACAGCGATACCTTACGCCGCTGCACCCAGCTGGCTAGGTGCTTGATCACATAGTCCAGCTCGCTAATCACCCCGACTTCAAAGTAGCCCTCAAACTCGGGGCGGCCCAGATCCTGCTTAGCCGCGTCAACAATATCGGCTTGGTAGGTAACGATGGCGGCCCGCAGTACCCTGAGCTGGTCGAGGCGAAAGCTGAGGTCTCGGGTCGCCCCGCTCTGCCAGTAGGCTCGCTGCCGACGCAGCAAGTCGGCAGCGGAAGCGGGGGCGGTAAGGGTAGTCATAGCTGACCTCTGGAGAATAAGAACGCTAGCATGCAAACGCAACTCCATCCTACAAAGCTCTTCGTCTACTCGCTAAAGGAATTTTCTGCCGTTGACACCCTGCGATCGCGATACCAGAATTGAGCCAAAATCAAGTGGCCTCTGTAGCAAGTCCTTGACGATTCACCTACAAAAACTCAAACTCACCATGCTGATGCTTGTTTCTCGCTTTGCGGTCGGAGTTTTGGTTATGCTAACTCTGCTGGGCAATGCGTACCCCAGCGCTGCTGTTCCACTGGATGCTGCCCCCATGGGTGTACTACCGTTTGTTAATCTAGCGGGCGATCGCCCCACCAATTTGGGCGTCAAAAACGGCAAACTAGCCCTCTGCCCAGACTCCCCCAACTGTGTCGTGAGCCAGGGCGATGCTGATGCCGAACACAGCATCGCTTCGCTGGCCTACAGCGGCGACTCGGCCCAGGCTATGACTAAGCTCAAGGCCATCGTTGAAGCCATGCCCCGCACGACAATTGTTGAATCGTCTAATGATTATCTCTATGCCGAGTTTGCCAGCAAGCTGATGGGCTTTGTGGACGATGTAGAGTTCTACCTTGACCCAGCAGAAGCTGTAATTCAAGTGCGATCGGCTTCGCGCCTGGGCAAGTCTGACCTAGGGGCAAACCGTCAGCGCATAGAGGCTATTCGCGAAGCCCTCCAGCAGGCGTAGTGGAACCCAAGCTTCGCGCTGGTGCGTTGGCTTAGCTAGGGGGTGGGGACTTTTCCCCCCTCTCCCGGAAAAATAGATTGGCGGGGTGTAGATTAAATCACTGGCTGTCTCCCAACCTATCACTAACGCTCACACCCTAGAGCAGGCGCTAGTCAAGCTGCTTTGGAGCCTGTCATCAGATCACTCTGGTTGCTCAATTCAACTTTCTGTCTTGGGCTCTCACTTTGCGAGTGTTTGTCAGGAATCCCTCAACAAAGCTCTTCAACGAATCGGAGAGCCAAAAGGGGCACCCAATTTTTTAAAGAAATGTCGCTCTCTCCGAGTCCAAAAGCAGGGCAAAGAATGGCGAGTTGCATTAGTCTGCGTCAGCTAAACTTCGCAGCTTTGCTTCTGCCGCTTAGACTAGTTTCCTACTCTTTAAAGATAGTATTTTCGAGCTGCTGAAGAGCGACTTCGATGTCGTCATTGACAATTTGCTCGTCAAACTCGTGGGCAGCATCAATTTCGACTAAAGCCCGCTGTAGCCGCCGCGCGATCGCCTCGTCAGCATCTTTACCTCGCAGACGAATACGGCTTTCTAGCTCTTCAATGGAGGGAGGCAGCACAAAAAGTTGCAGAGCCTTGGGAAAAGTTTCGCGTACCTGTCGGGCTCCTTCTAGCTCAATTTCTAAAATCACCCAGTGACCGGCCTCAATTTCTTTGAGTACTTCAGCCTTGGGGGTACCGTAGAGGTTGCCCGCAAACTCGGCCCACTCCAGCAGCTCGCCCTGCGCCACCATGGTCTGAAAGGTGTCGCGGCTGACAAAGAAGTAGTCCTTACCATCAATCTCGCCAGGCCGAGGCGCTCTGGTAGTAGCCGACACCGACAGCTTCAGCATCGGGTAGCGCTGGCGCAGCGCTTTCAGCAGCGTGCCTTTACCCACTCCGCTGGGGCCTGTAAATACGATCAGCCGACCCAACTGAGGTGTAGCTGTATCGGGCTTTGTATCTAGAGCGAGAGCGCCGAGTGAGGCAGGAGAGCTAACGGTCATGGCGGTGCTGATGTGTACGACTGGGATTTTTATTCTAGTTAACCCATTCCCGTTGGCAAGATGGAAAAGCTGCTAACTAATCTAAGATTCAGGCAGATCAAACAGCACTGTAGTCATATAGCGCTCGGCCCAGGCCTCGCCAAAGGCTTTTTCGAGCACGCGCCGAGTTTTATCATTCTTTTGCTGCTGGTGGCAGTAGTGGCGCTGACCCGCCATTACCTTTTCTCTTTGCTCTGGGATGGCCGGAGTGGCGATCGCCTGCTGACAGTGCAGGGCTAGATAGCGACCAATCAAGTCTACAAAGGCCGTTTCTTCGTCGGGGCTAGCAGGTCGAATGAACCGGCAGTAGGGCGAAAAAATAGTGCCCCATCCGGGTAGGTCGCGCTCTTCAGCAAAACTTTGGGCGGGCAGCGCGTCTAGGGCCGTAGTATAGGCCTCGGGCAGCGTCTCTGTGGTCGGCGAAAGGTCAATAATAGCGGCGCTAATTTGCCCCCGACCTCCGACTAGGTCGCAGCCAAACATCGGCAGGCTGTATTCGGGTCGAGGAAACATGACGCAGTGCAGAATATCTAGGTTTGCCCCTACCCGGGCAAGCTCTAGGTGCAGCTTGCGAAACTGAGGTGTCTGATAGCACTGGTTTTCAATGGTGAGCTTTTCACCCTCTAGACGACCCTCGATGTAGCCTAAGTCCTCCGGCAGGCGGTAGGGCGATAGGTCTAGATACTGCTGCCAGGTGGCTTCAATGCAATCGGCTAGGCCCCGAATCATCGGGTGCTGCTGGTCGCGCAGAGAGGTTGGAGTCGGGGCTACCATAAGAGCCAGAAAAATGTGATAGGTTCCCAGCATACCAGTCGGGATGGAGATGCTAAACCTCAACCTAATTCCAGAACCAGAATTTTACCTATAAAAAAAATTCAGATCCCAAGCTGGAGTCGGTTTAGAACGCTTGGGCGCTATCCCCAGCTACAATTTGGCCACAGAGGTCGTCAACTGCATAAGGTGTTAAGGCCGTGAAGCTACTCGACTGGATTAATCTGGCTGCCTTGGGCATTGCCCTGGTGATTTTGTGGCAGTTTCGCCAGATCGTCTTACTTATCTTTGCTGCGGTGGTGATTACCATTGCCCTCAACAGCCTGGTGCGGTTTTTATCGCGGCTGTATGGCTGGCCGCGATCGCGATCGGTATTGGTAGCTGGAGCGCTTGTGCTGCTAGGCGGCGTAGTTTTTCTGGGTCTGGTGCTGCCTTTGTTTGTCAGTCAGTTTCAGGAACTGCTGCTGCTAACGCCTCGGGGCGTTGACCAGCTTGGGCAGTGGTTTGATGCCTTTCAGGCTAGTCCTCCCGAGTGGTTTCCAGAGCAAGATTTTCGGATGCTGCCTGGTTTACCCGAACTGCTTCGCCAGGCAGCATCGATTGGGTCTACTGTGTTCGGCAACTTCTTAACTTTTTTCTCTAGCTCTGTGGCTATTGTGCTGCAGGCGCTGCTGCTGGTAGTGCTAGCGTTGATGATGCTGGCTAACCCCCAGGGCTACCGACGATTACTGCTGCGGCTGTTTCCGTCGGGCTACCGACGCCGCGCCGACGAGATTTTGACCAAATGCGAAAGATCGCTGATGTTTTGGCTGGGCGGTGTAGCCCTAAGCTCAAT
>JBARUP010000452.1:0-5245 GCA_049645805.1 Nodosilinea sp. | reverse complement strand
ATGCCTACCGTCGCGATGTTGAATCAAAAATGTTTAACGACTTAGGCAAAGTGCTGGAGTTTGTTACCCAGCCTGCCGCCGAACGCCCTAGCCTTGTACAGCCTGGTCAAAAGCCTGAGCTATCGCTAGTCTAATCGGCTCTAGCTACTGCTGAGCTGCTACAGCACTAGACTCAAGCTTTGAGATACTTGACGGTTCAAATGTCCTCAGCAGGAGATAGTTCAACAAAGCATGTGCGGCTATAATTGCCGCTAGTCGAGCAATATCATCCCAGCGGCTGGAGATCACAGTCTTAAGGATGGTTGAACCGATTAGAAAGCTCAGCCCCAGAGAAAAGGAATACCCCGTGGCCAAGCGACTGCGCTGAAAGGCATCTGGAGTTTGAGGACAGAATACGCTGGCCTTATGTTGTGAGAGCTTTACACCCAAATAGTTGAAGAGACAGCAATGATCCCGCTTTGAAGAGAATAACCAGTACTTATCAAACGTTACAGTCTCGGCTCAAAATCCTGAGGAGATAGCCATAAACAAAATTGAGAGTTAATATTCTCTGTGGTTGTTCATACTAAGAGACGCTTTCGAGCGATCGTGACGTCATCCTATTAAAATGAGTATCAAACCTGGCAGCAAGTACTATCCACTTTTTCAACACCTGCAGCACTGTGAACAAGGGGCTGTGACGCTGACCTTTGCGGAAATTGAGGCCTTGATGAAGTGCCCACTGCCTACTTCGGCGTTCAAAAAGAAAAACTGGTGGAGCAACCGTGACAGCACCAGTGCACTGCAGGCTGGAGCCTGGGTCAGCGCAGGTTTTCAGGTCGCGTCGGTTGATTTGATTCAGCAAGCCGTCACCTTCCAAACCTTTCAGGCTACCTACAGCGTTCAGACAAAGGACGGAGAAATCGACTGGAGTGGCCATGCGATAAAGGCGCTCAGGGTTTATAGAGGCTTGAGTCAGCAGCAGTTCGCCAGTGAGCTGGGCGTCCGTCGAGAAACTGTCAGCGAGTGGGAAAACAGCAGGTATGAACCCGATCGCTCTAGAAGAAAGCTCTTAAATATCATCGCCAAACAAGCAAGTTTTGGCGAGCCGCCAGCAGATTTGTAATTCGCTATTGACCGTTGTTTGCCTAGCCGACACAGTACTTTCAAGCGATCAGGCGTGCTCCTGACGCAACCTTTTTTCCAGTGCTATATGATGAGCCACGCCAATGCTCCTCCAATGACCCCGTTCATTGTGCCCAACGGCAAAATCCGACCCCGACACGCTGATCTGTTTGGCGCAATATCGGTAGAGTTGCAGGCAGGGTTCTGCCCCTGCTGCCAGATGGAGGGTTCACCTCACCTCGTCCCGATTGTCTAGGGCGACGCTGTGCAGAATAAGGCTGTTGCTGACCTAGTGTGGGTGGCAGCGTTGCCTTCTTAGCTAGTGCCTTTTAGCTTGATCAGCGATGAGGCCTATGTGCATATTCAATCGCGATTAGCAAAGTTGCAGCGGCCCAAAGACAAGTCGAACAGGTGAAATCCGTATTGCTGGGCAAGGGCTTCAAACACCCGAAGTCCTCGCACACTGTTACCGTGGTTATCTAGAAGGGGCGAAAAGACTGCTATACCGGCCTGGTTGGGCACCACCGCTAGAATGCCCCCTGATACTCCGCTTTTGGCGGGAATACCAACCCGAAAGGCCCATTCCCCAGCGAAGTTATACATTCCGCACGTATACATCACGCTGAGAATATCCCGCACGTGATCGGCGGATACAGCGCGATCGCCCGTTACTGGGTTTACCCCCTGATTGGCTAGCGTTGCCGCCATTACCGCCAGGTCGTGAGCCGTGACCAGCACTGAACACTGCTGAAAGTACAGGTCTAGCGCCTCCTCAATGGGCTGATCAATCATGCCAAAGTTGAGCATGAGGTGAGCCATGGCTCGGTTGCGGTGGCCCGTAGACTTTTCCGACATAAATGTAGATACATCTACAAATACCTCGCTGCCCACGTAGCGCTGAAACATGGCCAGCATGCGGTTAAGGCGCTGAGCGGAATCCCCACCGGTAATTAGCCCCGTGGTAGCGATCGCCCCTGCATTCACCATTGGGTTGTCGGGCCGTTTTGAGTCTTCGTCCAGACGAATGAGTGAGTTGAATGGGTCACCAGTCGGCTCTACCCCAACCTTTTTAAGCAGCTTTTCACGACCGTAGTCCTCCAGGGCCATGCCGTAGACAAACACCTTAGAAATTGATTGGATGGTGAATTTTTGAGCCACATCTCCCACCTCAAAGCTGCAGCCGTCGAGGGTAACCAGACTAATACCAAACCACGCGGGGTCGGCCCGCGCTAGCTCGGGAATGTAAGAGGCTACGTTCCCGTCAGTGATGTCTTTGAACTCGTGGTAAAGCTGCTCTAGAAAGGCCTGCACCTGGGACATTGATTGGGATAGGTAGAGGAGTGCGGCTGAATAGCGAGAAGAAAACGGCGGAGAAACCGCAGATATAAAGAATGGGGAAGATAGCGAGGCCGCAGGAAAGATAGCGAGACAAGGGCAAGCTACTTTTGTTCCGGGTGCTCGGCCTCACGGCGATCGTCACCCAGGTCGTTAAGCCGCCAGATCAGCTGATGCAGCTTGCCAAAACTACGATGATTGAAATGCATGACCAGCCGAGGCAGAGCGGCGGTTTCATCGCTACCCTCTTCAGAGAGAGCAGCCGAGCTCTCAATGGTGCCCTCTGCTAAAATATCGCTGAACTCAGCGTTCAGTAGGTCAACAGCGCCCTCGCTCAGACTGCACTTGAGCCGAATGATGAGGCGATCGCCTGCGTAGCGGCAGGAATGATACACTCGGTAGAAACTGCTGATAGCGTGGCAAGCATCGTCCACATTATCGGTAATGGTGTAAAGACTGGGGTCATCAGGGCTGATCAAGCCGCGCTTTAAAAGGTGGGTGCGAATGTATCTGTCCCAGCCCTGCCAGTAGTCGCCGCCAGGATGATCGACCAGCACCACGGGCATGGGGTCAGCTTTACCGGTTTGGATCAGCGTAAGCGATTCAAAGGCCTCGTCCTGGGTGCCAAACCCGCCCGGGAATAGCACTAGGGCGTCGCTTTCCCGCAAAAAGAACAGCTTGCGGGTGAAGAAGTACTTGAAGTTGATCAGCTTCGGGTCACCTGTCATAACCGGGTTGGCTCCCTGTTCAAAGGGCAGCTGAATGTTAAGCCCAAATGACTGAGCTGGACCTGCCCCAGCGTTGCCCGCCTCCATGATGCCGCCTCCAGCCCCGGTCATCACCATGAAGCCCAGCTCAGTAATCTGTTTGGCGAACCGCTCAGCTAGCTTGTAGTCGGGGCTAACAGCACCAGTGCGGGCTGAGCCAAAAATAGTGATTTTGCGGGTATGGCGGTAGGGGTAGAAAATCTGAAACCCCTGCTCCATATCAAGCAGGGCGTAGTTCAAGATCTTCCAGTCCAACCGGTCCGCCTCTCGACCCATCATGCGCAAGATAGTCTCTAGCACCTGGCGAATGAGCTTGCCGTGCTCTAGGTGGGGCAGTTGTTCCAGCACCGTGACGAGGTCCGCTTGAACGCTAGGGGGAAGATCTGAGGGAAGCGCAACCATACGCCGTTGGTTCCATAGAGGCAGCACTCTATTCTAGCGACAATCTTACCGCTAACTACGTAAAAACCTCTGGGGGAAGACTAACCGCTTTCCCAGAGGTCTTGAACCAACAAGATATTGATAGCAGATTCCTAGAGCTATCAATGCCTCAAACATCTAGTTTGCTGAATTCTACGCTGAGGCGTACCGCTTAGAGGTACTTCTCTAGCGTGTTGGCCAGGGTGGTCTTAGGTACAGCACCGACCACCATATCAACCCGCTGCCCCTCTTTAAAGATCATCAGGGTAGGAATGCTGCGAATGCCGTACTGACTAGCCACGCTAGGATTCTCGTCGGTGTTGACTTTAACGACTTTGATCTTTCCGTCGTACTGCTCAGCAATTTCTTCTACCACCGGAGCCACCATACGACAGGGACCGCACCAAGGGGCCCAAAAGTCGACCAGTACGGGGACGGTGCTTTCGAGAACTTCTTGCTTAAAAGTAGAATCTGTTACCGGAGCGGCTGCCATGCCTAGTGTTCCTTGCCGTTGTTGACCACACGCAATCTTACCATAGCCAATCCAAAGCAAACCTCAGCCTTAAGGTGATCTCTGGTTCGTAAATCCATACTGGCTTCGACGGCACAGCAATGTGACTGAACTGTAGCTGAGTTTCTAAGCCCTAGGTCAGGCTCTCTTGCATAAGAAACCGCCCAGACCAAGGGCCTGGGCGGAGTGTGGTGTGAGGAGTGAACGGAAACTTGCGTCTCCGCTTTGTTCTATTCTACTGTGGACGATTGAGAATCTGCCACTGCCTGCCGACATTCTCAGGAAAATTGTGGTGTCCGCAAACCACTGTCCCGCAGGGGATCAACGCGCTGTCGGTATTAGCTTTTAGATATCGAATCACTAGTCAAACATCTCATCGATACGAGTTAGGAGAGTCTTGCTAGCTTGGTTCTGGCCAGGCGCGACGCCTTAGGGCCAGCAGGCTACTCCCAGTCTTGGCCTATCTTCAGTTAAATCATTGCCTCGACGTGACGTTTGGATGCAGCTGCCTCAGCCCGTGTGGCTTAGCTTCAGCATCAGACTGTCTAGGTCTGTTATTCAGGCTTTCGTCTATTGGTTCGAATTTTTTAGGCGATCGCAGCAGGGCAGTAGAAAGATTGCTTGAGGTTAAGTCTCAATCGTCTGCGGGCATCCTTCTGGTAGAACATCAACACCGCGTTATGGGCAAGCTCGTATGGATATTGGTCAGCAATTAAGCAAAAAGCCTATCATCCAGAGTTCTACGCCCTCAGCTAATCCTGAAGATTGCCATAGCACCCAGGAATCTTATGGGGAGATCACAGCACATTTTCACGAGGTCTTTGCCCATGTCGCGATCGGCACGGCTCTGATCACTTTAGGCAACCGCTGGCTTAGGGTGAATCACTCTCTGTGTGAACTCCTGGGTTATTCCGAGCCAGAGATGCTAGCTTTGACATTCTCATATGTTACTCACCCCCACGACCTAGACAACGACCTTATTCAGCGGCAGCAGCTGCTAGCAGGTGAAATTTCTAACTACCAAGTAGAAAAGCGCTATCGACATAAGCAGGGACACGATATCTGGTGCCTTTTGAGCGTCACTTTAGCTCAGCAGATTGGCCCAGAC
>JBARUP010000451.1:0-1660 GCA_049645805.1 Nodosilinea sp. | reverse complement strand
GTGCCTACGTCGCCAAAAGCTACCTTCTCCAGAGCTTAACCAGCTGATGAAACTGACTACTCGCGGCCATTACAGCGTCAAAGCCCTGCTCGACCTGACCCTGCACCCGTCTCGACAGCCTGTTTCGGCTAGCACCATTGCTAGTCGTCAGGGGCTGCCCTCTCCCTACCTTGAAAAACTGCTAATCGATCTGCGGCGAGCCGGCATTGTCGAGTCGGTGCGTGGTCCTCAGGGCGGCTATCGTTTAGCTAAACCCGCCGACCAAATATTTTTGGGTCAAATTCTAGCTGCCGTAGGCGAACAAATTAATCCGCTGCCCCGACACACTCCCCAGGCTGACCAGGCCGAGGACTGGGTTACCTTTGCTGTTTGGAACCGCCTTTCCCAAAAACTCAAAGAAGCCCTTTATAGTATCTCCCTAGAAGATCTATACTTCGATGCTCGCAGTTGGCAGGCCGCCCAGGGGGATGATGTCAGCTTTGTGGTGTAGCGTTTTGGGCCTCAACACTCTGAATTTCGACACGCTAGATCTAAATACTTTGGGCCTAAGCGCTCTAGGGCTTGAGCGGGCAGCCGTGCTGGTGACAGCAGCAGGATTAGACTATTGGGTTGGTGATCCCTGGGGCTGGCCCCACCCTGTGCAGGCGATAGGGGGGGTCGTCAGCCGCGTTTCCAGGGGTATCTTTGACCTCAATCTGACGCCGAGGGGAGAACGCCTTTGTGGAATAGGGCTAGCTCTAGGCGTAATCGCTGGCAGCGGGGTCTTAGGCTGGGGGCTAGTTCACCTGGCAGGAGCGCTTCACCCTGCGGCGGGAGCAGGGTGCGAGGTGGTTTTGCTGGCCAGCTGTTTTGCCGGACGCAGCCTGCGGCAGGCGGCTGAGGACGTGCTGATGCCGCTCGCGGCGGGGGATCTCCCTACGGCGCGCGAGCGTCTGGCCCTCTACGTAGGCCGCGATACCCAAAATCTAGACAAACCCGAAATTCTGCGGGCGGTGCTAGAGACCGTCAGCGAAAACGCTACCGATGGGGTGCTGGCCCCGCTGTTCTACGCCTTAGTGGGAGCCTTACTGCCTATCGGCAGCGTGCCGGTAGCGCTGGCCTACAAAGCCGCCAGCACCCTCGACTCGATGGTGGGCTATCGAGAGCCCCCCTACTCTCATCTAGGCTGGTTTAGCGCCCGCCTCGAAGATGTCCTAACCTGGGTGCCCTGCCGCTTGACGGTAGTCACCATTGCCCTACTGTCGCGACGGCCCCGCCACGTTTTGCGCCTGTGCCGCCGCGATGCCCCCGCCGACCCCAGCCCCAACGCTGGCTGGAGCGAGTGCGCCTACGCCGCTGCTCTAAACGTGCAGATGGGCGGCAGAAATACGTATCGGGCTAAGGTGACTGAAAAGCCGCTGCTGGGGGATGCGGTCCAGAAAATCACGGGCGATCGCGTTGTTCAGGCCCTTGCCCTTACCCGTCGTGCCGCCCTATTGTGGATGGCGACAGGCGTCAGTGTTATGGTCACCATGACGCTTTGGAATGCTAGTCTAGTACATTAGTTTCCATAGCGGCGGGCTATACGAGAGAGACTTTTGGTTACAGATCCTGAGAAGGTACGAGGCGTGGATAAGGTGGCTGGTCGGCAGCGAAAGGCGCAGCTTGGTCAGTTCTTTAC
>JBARUP010000450.1:0-4935 GCA_049645805.1 Nodosilinea sp. | reverse complement strand
GCCAAAGAGTGCTCGTGATTGGCGATCGTTTGGGGTATTTTCTGCCTTTATCGTCGCGCTTTTCACCGAAATGTATGGCATTCCTGTCACCGTCTATCTGCTTTCAGGCTGGCTACAGAGCCGCTATCCTAGCTTAGACCCTCTATCCCACGATGCCGGACATCTCTGGTGGACAATTTTAGGACTCGGAGGCAACCCTCACTTTAACCCTATTCACCTGCTTAGCAATTTAGTAGTTTTGAGTGGGTTCATCCTGTTATCTTCTGCTTGGAGAGTACTCTATGGGGCGCAGCAAAACCATCAGCTCGCGATCACCGGCCCCTACTCAAGGGTACGACATCCTCAATATGGTGCATTTGTCTTGATCATGTTTGGATTCTTGCTGCAATGGCCCACTATTCTGACGCTGCCGATGTTTCCCTTTTTAGTCTGGATGTATGTCCGTTTAGCCCATCAAGAAGAGCGTGAAGCCTTGACGGAATTTGGCGAGGAATATGCCCAGTATGCGGCCAGGGTACCTGCCTTTTTCCCACATTTTGGTGCCGCTGACAGGCAAGGTGAAGACTTCCCACATGTGTAATTACAGGAGTAACCATTATGGAAGGCAACAAAATGGATCGTAAGACATGGCTATCTGGTTCAATGGGCTTAATCGTTCTATTCGGGAGCTGCTGTGAAGTCTGGCAACGGTCTTGCTTCTAACTCAGCTTGTGCAGTAACCAAACCGTTGTCTCGAATGTCAGAAATTAGCCACTCCATCTCGTTGATCTCTCGGCGCTGGGCCTCGATGATGCCATCGGCCAGTTCGCGCACCCGCAGATCTTGGATCTGGGCTCGCTCGCTGGTCAAGATGGCAATTGAGTGGTGAGGAATCATACCTTCCATATAATCGACGTCGCTCACCGTAACTTGGCTGCGCACCAGCCATAGCGAAGCCCCAAATAGCACAATGGCACTTACATAGATGGCAATATTAGCACTGCGACTCTTGTACATGTGCAGCATGTAAGACAGCATAATCACCATCATCGCAGCCCCCATGATCAGCGCCATGAAGACCCGCGTTTCACTAAACCAAGCATGGTCGAGAATTTGATAGGAATGCAGATACATTAGGAAGAACATCACAACGATTGATGTTCCAATCATTGCCAGGAACCGGAGATAACTACCTGACATTTCCTGATTATGGCCAGCATCTGCGTGGTCTTTGGTGATTTCTTTGTTAGTAGTCATGATCTTGCTGTTTGTGTAGAGGTATGTAGAAGTGAAGAAGCTTTCTACAGAGCTTTCCCAAACCGAAAAGCTCTATCTAAAAGCTAGCCAGCTTCACGTGATCTATTTCCATGGGATGCTATGACCTCAGCGGGCTAAGTTGAATTGAATTGAAGGGTTAGCCAACTTCAACTTACGCGGCTACGCTAGCAATCTTGCGATAGGCTTGTGCCGCAGTGCGGCAAGATTCAGCGCACTTTTTACAGCGATCCATATCGTGCTTTTCGCATTCGCTGGCGCAGGCTTCGCAAATTTCAGCGCAGGCGTTGGCCATCGGCGCGATAAAGTAAGACCCTCGCACCATCAGCGTTGCTAAGCTACGGCAGCTTTCCCCCGTGTCCAGACACATGCGAGCACACTTCACCATCTCAGGCTTGCCTATACAGGCCTCTGCACAGTGCTCACATTCCACAGCACAGGCCATGGCCTGATCGAAGCTAGACTGATATTTTTCGTGATTGAGAAGCATGAGCATTCTCCCTTGATCTTTGATTAGCCATAATAAAAATCTAGTTGAAAGGATGTTTACCTGCACCTCTCCAGAGTAAGAGGATCAACTTCTGCCTGATTGAATAGAGTAATTTCATTTTGATTTCATTAATTGATGATAATGAAATCAGACAGTTACTTATTTTTCTGAATGTTTACATTTCATCGACGTTGCATAGTTCAGTAACAATATAGCCATGGGAAACAATAAGTATTGTTTACAACATCTGTCTCAGCCCCGCTTAAACAAAATTAGCCCGGCCATAGGTGACCGGGCGAAGAGACCTTGTCTAGCTTAAAACTCGGAGTTCTCCTAGCCCCTTGGCATGAGGGCATAGCTTGCTTCCTTCAATGCGGAGTAAAACTCAGCGTCTAGACTTAGGGCTTGCTGAAAAAACAAATCACGCAATTCTAGGGCTGAACCAACGGAGACACGTTGAATTTTCAGGTTTTGTCGATAGGTAAGTGCAAGGTTAAATCGGCTGAAACGTCGAAAACTCGTTAAATGACCTTGCACTTATCTTGGAGTTTATTGCCTGAAATGGCCATGTTTTAAGGATCTTGACTTATTCAGCAAGCCCTAGACTTAGATGATGCCTACTTCGAGAAGTTAAAACGGGCGTTGACCTTTTCGCCCTTGATATCGGTCTGAATCACAGTCTTGTAATCCCCCGCCGCCTGGCTGGGTAAAAACGCAAAGAAGTGCGCACCCTCGGCATCGTACTCCATCGGAATTTCTTGCTGGGTGCCATCGGGCAGCTGCACCTGGGCGATCGCCGTAGCATCGGCAATGGCTTCATGGGTGTCGCCCGTTTGCAGGTACAAGTCGAGGTGAATACCATCGGCTTCGGGTGCGGGCACCAGTTCTAAATGGTATGGGCCACTTTCGACCACTTGCCCACCCTTACTAGCGGCGCTGGAGGCGGCGGCAGTTTCTGTCTGGGCAGCGGGACTTTCGGCTACGGGAGTTTCAGCAGGGGTGTCAGGGGTAATTGCAGTTTCAGAGCTACCGCAGGCGGATAGCGCTAGCACGCCAGTAATTAACAGAGCTTGAGCAAGTTGGGAATACATGGAATGAACCTCCGAAAGGAAAACGGCTAAAGCAGGCTGATTGGGCATTGACCACCCTACGGTGGTCAATTGGAAAAATTGGGCAATTTAAGCCATCGGCACCTTAGCAGCGATTGATGGTTCCCTCTCATCGACATAATCTGTCGGCGTCGTTGGCTTGGGCATCAAGCGTTTGCCAAACAGAGAGTAGAGCGCTGGCAGCACCAGCAGCGTCAGTGCCGTTGAGGTGAATAGCCCGCCCAAAACGACCACAGCCAGGGGCTGCAAGATTTCTTTGCCTGCCCCACTGCCAAGTACCAGGGGTACCATGCCCAGAGCCGAGGTGAGGGCTGTCATTAAAATAGCCACCAGACGCTCTGAGGAGCCTTCGACGATCACCTCGCGCAGCGGCATCCCCTGGGCCAGCTTGGCGTTGTAGTTATCGACCAGCAGTAAGCCATTGCGGGTGGCGACCCCGAAGAGGGTGATAAACCCGACTAGCGACGCCACCGACACCACGCCACCCCCGAGGGCAATAGAGGCAATGCCCCCCACCAGGGCAAGGGGTAGGTTGACCATAATCATCACCATCCCCAGCACCGACTTAACCGCAAAATACATCAGTACAGAGATGACGACGAGCGCCAGTCCGCCAAACACCAGCAGGTTGCGGCTGGCCCGCTGCTCTGACTCAAACTGCCCGCCGTACTGAATGTAGTAACCCGAGGGCAGTGACACCGCTTCCCTCACCCGGTCTTGAATGGCATCAACCACGGAGCCCAGATCGCGCCCGGCCACGTTGGCCGACACCACAATCAGGCGCGAGACATTTTCGCGGTTGATGGTGTTTGGCCCAGTGCCGTAGTCAATGCGGGCCACCTGGGCCAGAGGAATTTTTTGGCCCACCGGGGTATCAATCAGCAGGTTGCCGATCGCCTCCAAATTATTGCGAGCGTCATCTTTGAGCCAAACCAGCAGGTCAAACAGCTGCTGCTGCTCTAGCACTTGAGACACCACTCGCCCGTTAAGTGCCGTTTCGACAACGCTGGCAATTTGCCCCACGGTAAGGCCGTAGCGGGCCGCAGCAGGCCGATCAAACTGAATCTGCACCTGGCGAATAGGCACCTGGGGCTCCAGCTGCAAATCCACCAGGCCATCGATATCGCGAATCGCGGCTTCGACATCGCTGCCGATAGTACGCAACTGGTCGAGGTCGGGGCCAAAGATTTTAACCGCGATCGCGCTTCTCACCCCCGACAGCACCTCATCCATGCGGTGGGTAATAAACCCGCCCACGCTAGGGGCAATGCCAGGAATGCGGGCAAACTCCTCTCGAATGGTTTCAATAGAGGCTTCGCGATCGCGAAGCCCCTCCTGGCTCAGCTCGATATCTACGTGACCCAAATTGACCCCGCCAGCATCGGAATCCCCCGGTGCGCGCCCCGTCCTCATCTGCACCGTCGCAAAGCGGGGGTCGTCTTTCAGCGCCTTTTGCATCGCCAGCCCGGCTTCATTGGTGGCCGCCAATGACGACCCTGGATACAGCAGCATCGCATTCACCAGAGAGGGCTCCTGAAATTCTGGCAAAAACACCCGCCCCAGACTCGAAAACACCACCATCGACGCCACCATCGACGCCACGGCAATGGCCAGCACCAGCTTGGCGCGGGCCATTACAAACCGCAAAGCCGGTTGATACAGCCGTTGAGATGTCCTGGTAACCCAGGTCTCATCGCTGGGCAGCGGGCGGCGGGCAAGCAAGATGGCGCACAGCGCTGGGGAGAGCGTCATGGCCACCAGCGTAGAGGCCACAATCGACACCAGGTAGGCCACCCCCATGGGGGCAAAAATCCGACCCTCTACCCCCGTCAAACTAAAGATGGGGGCAAACACCACAGCAATAATTACAGTGGAAAAAATAACGCTCACCCGCACCTCTACAGAGGTGTCATAAACCACCTTAAAGGGATGTTCTGGGCTGCCTGCCAACTGGTTTTTGCGCAGCCCGCGATAGGCGTTCTCCATATCCACAATCGAGTCATCGACCACTGAGCCAATCGCCACCGCTAACCCGCCCAGGGTCATGGTGTTAATGCCCTGGCCAAAGGCATTGAGAATGAT
>JBARUP010000449.1:0-1746 GCA_049645805.1 Nodosilinea sp. | reverse complement strand
CTCGAGGGTATGGTAACCAGCAGAACAACCGGGGCAGCGGCAAAGCCTTCTCTATAGACCCTCGCTCTGTACCCCACCCCGAACTGCTTGATCAAGACGGCCAGGTTATTCACGAACCGCTGCTAGTAATGCGTTCAATTTCGGTTAAAGACGCCCGCGAACAGCTTGACGCCCTTTACAACGGCACTGGTTCTGCCGCTGATGAATCGGAGGATAGCGGCACCGAGTCAGAGCGGTAGCTCCTCGCTAGAACTAGGAATAATACAGAAGAAAGGCCGAGTTTCTCCCTAAGAGAGGCTCGGTTTTTTTGTGAATGTGCTCTGCCGTCTGCCGCCACAGAAGCACGCCCCTGCACAGTTACGGTATGCTACATCGCGCGTCACTACAGGCCTGGCCCCTCGCCTCGCGCTCAGCTAGGATAGTCTTAAGGCTAGGACGCCCCGTGATCGCCAGCCGCCAGTCAGCCCAAATGCCGTAGGCCCAGTCAACTACAGGACCGATAATAGGCCAGCCAGTAGGAGCGTAGATCCAGCCTAGGCCTAGGACAGCGTAAATCTGACGAAAGACTTCTACGTTCTTAACCACTGTACCGCTGGGTAACACAGCGTGAATACGGCCCATTGCCGTGGCAAAGTCCACACCGCCGTTGTCTTCGGGTCGATAATCGTCGCTGGCGATATCGGTAAAGGCAACCAAACCGCGACCGCCGTCTTTTTTACGCAGGAAGTTAACCTCCCGCAGGCACAGGGGGCAAGCCCCGTCGTAGAGCAGCTTAATCTTCCAGGCGGATGCTTGAGGTGCAGCGATCGTTGTCATGGTGGGCACAGGAAGGGAACGTAGCGATACAGGTATCTTAATACCTGTAGCTTCTAGCTGGCCCAGGCCAGTTGGTCACTTTCGCCTTGCCTAGCTAGCTACACGCTAACGTGACCCTAACTAAAGTACCCGAGCCTTGAGCAACGTCACCGGCAGAGTTAGCAGCTTTCGCAACGAGGGCACAAAAGCACGCTGGGTAAAAACGTCGTAGTCGTTTTTTTCGATGACGTCCAAAATCTGACGATATAGAGCTAGAGCTGACCACACTGGCCAGCGGGCGTCTTCACTCAGCAGCCCAATGCCGCTCTCTGCTTCAGCGTAAAACTGACGAGCGCGATCGATCTGAAAAGCCATTAGAGCACGCCAGCGCTCGTCGATAACTCCAGCCATCAGGTCGGCTTCGGTATAGTCAAAGGCCGCAAGGTCAGCCAGAGGTAGATAGATACGTCCTCGACGAGCGTCTTCACCCACGTCGCGTAGAATGTTGGTGAGCTGGTTGGCAATGCCTAGGGCGATCGCCTGGGGGGTTGGGTCAAGATGCTGCTGACTCCAGGGGGCGGTTTGCAGCTGACTATCAATACCCATGACCGTTGTCGACATCAGCCCTACTGTGCCTGCCACCCGATAGCAATAGAGTTCTAAATCTGCAAAGGTGTCGTAGCGAGAGCGGTGCAGATCCATCCGCTGGCCCGCGATCATGTCGCGAAAGGGCTGAATATCGAGGGGGAAATGCTCCAGAGTGTCGACTAGAGCAACATCCTCGTCATCCACAGGACAGCCTGCAAATATCGACTCTAGCTGCGCTTCCCAGCGATCGAGGGTTTTTTCGCTAGTAAACTGCGCTTGAGGACCATCTACAAGCTCATCAGTGCGGCGGCACCAAACATATATCGCCCAAATGGCGCGCCGCTTAGCGGGAGCCATCAGCAT
>JBARUP010000448.1:0-2488 GCA_049645805.1 Nodosilinea sp. | reverse complement strand
GGCTGGGTGAGGATAAGTAGTGATGATCACCACAAGCTCTGGCCCCCGCAGGTACCAAAAACTATCGTCACCAGCTTTTGCGGGTAGATCGGCTTCGGTGAGTAGGCTGATTTGGTGCTGCTGGCTGTACCGATGCAAGAACTGCTCTAGCAGAACTAGGCTAGCTCTGGGCAGGCCCTGCTCATCGCCACGGTCTTTAAGTTTAGGCATGCTTACATTTTGAGACTGAAAGCGTCTATTGCGGCGGGCTAAGGGGCGGGCTGGGCGGAAGAAAGCCTTAAGGATTTGAGCAGACCTCATCGTACCTTTCGTTTTGCCCGACCCTGACTTACGCTAGAGTTCCTTCAGATTTGTCGTTTCCCTAGGGAACATTCATGCACCGCTTAGCGGCTACCCCCGGCGGCTGGACGCCAGATACCGAGGGCGTTATTTTTGTCGATCAAACGCCCGCTCCGCTAGTATTTTTGACTGCTGCCGATACCGATATTCAGAGCCTGAGTCGGGCTCAGTTTCCGGCCTCTTTCCCGGCTCTGCGGGTGGCTAGTTTGCTCCAGCTTCAGCAGCAGCTTGCCATCGATACCTACGCCGACGACGTGCTGCGCCACGCTCGGCTCGTTGTTGTTCGTTTGCTGGGGGGACGTGCCTACTGGCCCTACGGCCTAGAGGTGGTGCGCGACGTGGCCACCGAGACTGGAGCCGCCCTGATTGTGCTGCCCGGCGACGACCGCCCCGCCCCCGACTTAATCAGCCACTCGACAGTACCGCTGACAGTGGCTAACCAGCTGTGGCGCTACCTCACCGAAGGCGGCACTGAGAATATGGCTTATGGTCTGATGTGGGCCTGCGATCGCGTACTCCACACCACCTTTTCTCCCCCTGCACCTAGGCCAGTTCCCAAAGTCGGAGTGTACAAAAATCCACAATCCACAGTCCACAATCCAAAATCCAAAGTTGGCCTTCTCTTCTACCGCGCCCACTACCTAGCGGGCAACACCGCCCCCATTGACGCCCTCTGCAAAGCCTTAGCTCAGCGCGAGCTAGCACCGCTGCCGGTGTTTGTGTCGTCGCTACAGGACCCCGATGTGCAGGCCGATCTAGCTGATCTGCTGAAGCCAGAGGCGACGGACGGCATTGATGTCCTGCTCAACACCACCAGCTTTTCGGTGGCCAAGCTCGACGGGGCTACCCCCAACCTGGCGCTTTGGGAGCGCTTAGATGTGCCTGTGCTGCAAGTTATTCTCAGCGGCGGTACCCAAGTAGCCTGGGCCAGCCAAAGCCTGGGCCTCTCGCCCCGCGATATTGCTATGAACGTGGCCCTGCCTGAAGTAGACGGACGCATCATCACCCGCGCCGTTTCGTTTAAAACAGCCAGCCAGCGCAGCGAGGCGCTAGAAGCCGACGTAGTGACCTACGAACCGGTGAGCGATCGGGTTCAGTTCGTGGCAGATTTAGCCGCCCAGTGGGCTAGTCTGCGCCACACTGCCGTGGGCGATCGCCGTATTGCGCTAGTGCTTGCCAACTACCCCAACCGAGACGGGCGCCTCGCCAACGGCGTTGGCCTAGACACGCCCCAAAGCGCGATCGAGGTGCTTCACGCCCTTAAAGCCGCTGGCTACACCGTTGGCAACATACCCGCCGATGGCGACGCGCTGATCGACTGCCTCACCACGGGCGTGACTAACGACCCCGAGGGCCAGGATTTTCGCCGCATTTATCAGTCTTTGACCCTAGACGACTACCGTCATTATTTTGAAGCCCTGCCGGAGGCTGTCCGCGCCGGTATGACCGCTCGCTGGGGCGCTCCCTTCGATTCCGTTGCTCTTCCGGCGGCGCTGCGCGAACGGGAAAGGGACGACTTCGCTCATGGAACGAGTGCTTCTCATCCACCCACTTTCTCTATCTCTGGCCTCCAGTTCGGCCACGTCTTCATCGGCATTCAGCCGAGCCGAGGCTACGACCACGATCCCTCTCTCAACTATCACTCCCCCGACCTAGAGCCAACCCATGACTACTTCGCGTTCTACACCTGGCTCAGGCACAGCTTTGGTGCCCAGGCCGTAGTTCACCTGGGCAAGCACGGCAACTTAGAGTGGCTGCCCGGCAAGGGCGTAGGGCTATCGCAGAACTGCTACCCCGAAGCTATGTTTGGCCCGGTGCCGCACCTGTACCCGTTCATTGTTAACGACCCCGGCGAAGGCTCTCAGGCCAAGCGCCGCGCCCAGGCGGTCATTCTTGACCACCTGACGCCGCCGCTGACCCGGGCCGAACTCTACGGCCCGCTCGAAAAGCTCGAGGGCTTGGTGGATGAATACTACGAGGCCCAAAGCCTAGACCCTGCTCGGCTCAGCCTGATTGGCGATCGCATTCTCACCCTGCTCAACGATACCTATCTTCTGCAAGAGCTCTCACCCTCTTCCTCGCTCTCACCCTCTCCATCCCTTCCCACTCTCCTTCCCACCCTCGACACTTACCTCTGCGACCTCAAAGA
>JBARUP010000447.1:0-13347 GCA_049645805.1 Nodosilinea sp. | reverse complement strand
ACGAGACCCTACTACTGCCCCAGCAGGAACTAGAAGATCGAGAATGGCAGGGAGATTGAGAAGACTTGATACATTCTTGCCCAAATCAAACATTTCAAACACCGTCATCAACGGGTATTAAACCGTTGTCATAGCATAATTCACCTAGCAACCATTGAATCAGGTCCACTATTCGAGCCTACAAATACGAGTGGAGGTGAATGATGCCAAGGCTAATCGGAAAGCAGACTGATAATAGCGGCTACGTCGGTTTGGCTCTCATTCTGGCGATCGCCGCCGCAGGCTCGCTGGAATACCTGGAATTAATCAACGTTGTTCCTAGCTTTGGCGAAGAGCATTGAACAGGTGAGCAACTATAGCTGTAGCAACGGCTGGTTTTTGTATTTCGCCTGCTTCCATAAAACCTAGGGGTAGATTGAGTGTGAGCAAACCTTTGAGAAAGGATAAATCGCGTCGTAGTAATGGCGAAACAGTTTTCGTTTTTCTTAGAGACGGCATCGCGCTTTATGCCACACCTAGGGGCTTAAGAAATCCAAGATAGAAACCTCTCGCTGAAAGTCATAAAAGCGAATCATGATTACTCTAGAATCTGTCGATAAAATTCTGTGCCGGTATATCAATCAGACTTCTCAATTTCAAATTGTTCGTATTTCTAGTATTCCCGACTGTTTTTTTGAGCGCACCGTTCTTCCCGAAACGTGTATTTTGTTTGAAACTTTTAGGGATGCGCGGCTTGAAGTTCACACAGGCATGCTGGCAACCTCAATTTTATCCGATGTGATTGACTGCGAAAAATTAGCGAAGATCAACGATATGTCCGCAATGCCATTTCCATAAAAAGTCAAGGATAAATCTAACATGAAACATGATGTCATCGAAGTCTAAGGTATCGTAGCTGAGTCGTTGCCTAACGCCATGTTCAAAGTTAAATTTGATAGCGGACTTGAGGTCTTGGGCCATATCTCAGGCAAGATTCGACGAAGTTATAAGTAGGAAAACCCAATCAAATATAAGACCGTGTAGGTTGCAGTTGAGGAACGAAACCCAGCGCCCGCATGGGTTATGCTAGCGCTAACCCATCCTATATTTGAATTGGCCCATCTACTTATCAAAATCTTGACGGGCGATCGCGTCAGTGTTGAAGTGACTCCCTACGACCTCAGTCGAGGCCGCGTCGTCTACCGCCTGCCGATCGGTAGAAGTGCGATCGCTGAGTAAACTTAGCCTCTTTAGGCCTAGCTGTGCCGCGCCAGAAAATATCCTAACCATTTGGGCAACTGAACTATGCAGCTATCTGATTTCAAGCTCGCTGTTGATCAAATTCTTGACCAAGACTGGTGGGTCAAAATTGAGACTGGAGAGCCTGCTTGTACATACTATTTTGGCCCATTTTACCAGAAGGAAGAGGCAAAGCTTTCACAAGCAGGCTACGTAGACGATTTGATTGAGGAAGGAGCGAAGGAGATCATCGTTAGAGTTGAAAGGGCCTACCCCAGCCAGTTCACAGTCTATGAGCAGGAATAGCGGCATCGATATAAGGTGTTAAGCCTTAATTTTGAGGAGCCAAAGTTCAGACAGTGCCATAGTTTCCCTCAAGCTTCTAACGCCATATCTTTGCCGCTCTAAGCGTTGCTTAACTAGCCGCAGGTCGATTAGCAATCAGATTAAACTGGAGGATTTCAAGCCATGTTTAAGGGCAGAGAGGTTATCGGAAAACCCATCATCTCTTACGACGATGGGGAAAAGTTTGACGTGGTAGAAGACCTAATTTTTGATCAGGAGAGTGATCAGCTGCTAGGATTCTTAGTCCGAGAAGCGAGCTAGTTTGGGCCTGCCGAGGTGCTGTTTTTCGACGATGCTCAGGCGATCGGGATCGATGCCGTGATTACCAGCTCGCAGGGAGCGATCGCCAAGAATCGGCCCCGAAAGGCTGATGCTGGCCAAATGCCTGCCGTTATCCACATTCTTGAGCACAACACCATTCTCAAGGGCACCCGCATTCTCACTATGGATGGTCGCAATCTAGGGGTGATTATCGATTGCGTAACCGCGATCGCAACGCCGCTGAGAACATGAAAGAGACTATCGATTGAATCTCTAATCCATGAATCTAGGGAGAGGTAGGTAGGTAATCGTAGTTACATGCAGGATGGGCAGGCCTCGCGTATCGCCTTAATAATGTGCGCACAGGCTTTGCCCATTCTGTGCAGGTTTTATTTTCATTGAACTTTTTTACTTAGGAAAATGATGAACCTTGCTTGAGCTGTTGCTGCTGCACTTTGTGCCCTTTGGGTGCTAGGCTTTGCTATCAATGTTGAAGGCGGCTTGATTCACTGCAAACCATGTATTTATCGGGGGTTGCCGAATAACGGCATGAACTGGGTAAGGGCGAATGGCCATTCGCCCCTACGAGAGGCATCTGACTTTTGATTCATACCTGCATCCAGCAACGCCATTTATCGCAGTAGAGGTACTTCTATGCCTAATACAAGCCAGACTCTCCCCGACCCCAGCATACTCAAAAATGTACAAATTCCGGTAGTAGATAACGATCTCGACAGCAGATGCCTGTACACTTTCTTGTTTGAAGGCTACGGCGTAAGGGTGCTATCTACTGGATTTATCGCGGATGTCTTGGCTTTAATAGATTACTTTGAGCCTGACATTTTAGTCTGTGAAGTCAGATTTATAAATGAGGATATTAGGCTACTAATTCAGCGAATAAGGGCTATTTCTCGGGATCTCAATCGGCTCATTCCAATTCTTGTGGCTTCGGCCTCTTGCTCAGCTAGTTCTGCTCAAGACTCAGTCGGAAACGTGGAGTGTTATCTGGTTAAGCCCATTGACATCAACGCTCTACTCTATGAAGTTTGGAGTTTAGTATATCTTCCCAGGCGCTTTGCCATGCTAGCGCCTGTAGGCTAAGACAAAACACTTGTGCCCGCGGATTGTCCCGCCGCCGTTATAGTGCTAAAGGCAGCCCAGCATCACTGCCTTTAGCAGACTTTGAGCATCGAGCGCCGGAGCGCTCGGTGCCTTAGGACGGTTATCGACGACGCGCACTCACCCAAAGAGGTGGTCGTGGACTTGTTTTTAGGTACCTTCCCCACTGACGGAAACAGTCGTAGACCTATGAGCGCTAGCTGACACTTTTCTAAATAGTCTCTAAGGCTGAATGCAACAATACAATACATTCTCATACAAGTCATACAAATCAAACACCTAAAAAAGCACCCCTATGAGAACTTTGTAGGCAAATTAAGTGGCGGCTCAAGCCATTGGGAATATATGACCTATATGCTTTCTCTTTTAACATCAGAAATGCCGAATCAGGCAGCGCTTCCCATACTTTGCTACTACATCAATGACACAAATAACATTCAAAATATTCGTGTGACGTGTGGATCAGCGTGCTACCTTGAGCGTATTGTTTTTGCAAAAGAGCGTGTTTTATTTGAGGCATCTCTAGAGTCTTATTTAGAGGTCTATTCGCAGCAACCCAATGGGCCTACACTAGATAAGATTGATTGCAAACTATTTCAGGTACATAGGAAAGAGTGATTTAGACCGTAAATCATGGTGGCGAGCAACACCGATGGCTTACACTTGCTCCAGTGCAAAGCCCTTCATGGCTCATGAGCGCCATCCCCAAGGCCGCTGCTGGGGCGCTTAGGCGAGCTGGAGTGCTGCTGCGCTCATTGACAACAGCCACAAACTTCGTTGAGGCATGTTAGGGCAATTCCTTCTTTTCAAAGTCCCGTCGCTGTGCTTGGCGACTGGCTCGCTCTTGCGGCCAATACAGTCCACTAGGCTCAGATCTGGCGGCGTGACAGATCGCCTAGAGACTTCCCAAAGCCCCCTTGTACTGCAAGAGTTTGGAGCATTTGAGCGTGGGCTATGGTTTTCTCTCGCCCAAAACGAATGCTAGGCAAGGGATTCAAGGATCTGCGATCGATATTTTACTAGCCTACTAGGGCCGAAATACTTTGCTCGGTAGGCAGCCTAGCTCTCATCTCCGAGGCTGAGATTAGCAAATTCGGCTATCTACTCTCTTATTCTGGGAAATATACATCAGGAGCACTCCTGGATCTGCTAGGATTTTGTGGATGTTAGGTTTGGATTCCTCTCTGACGATCGGCAGTACCATTCACGACACGAGAGAAGTGTCTTAATAAGTCAAGCCTGAGCTTTTCGGCTCCGGAGGGTAGCCAACCCCGACGCAGCAGAGAAGGCACGCTATATGTCAATATTTTTTTTGTAGTTATAGCGAAGCCAGGAAGACCATTACGAATGCCTGAAAATCGTTTGTTGACGGGAGTCGTAGGACTAGACGAAGTTCTTGATGGTGGCTACCTTCCCAATCGTGCTTATCTCATTCGAGGCGGGCCAGGAGTGGGCAAAACGACCTTGGGAATGCATTTTTTGACGGCGGGAGCAGCAAACGGCGATCGCGTTTTGTTCATTACGCTAGCAGAAACCATTGCCCAGCTGCAAAAAATAGCTGAAGGACTAGCGTTTGATACACAAGGTCTTACTTTCCTTGACCTTAGTCCCACCTCCGAGTTCTTTAGCCAGGTGCAAACCTACGATATTTTTTCTCCTGCTGAGGTAGAGCGCGAACCGACGACCCAGCGCATTGTAGAGCAGGTTAAAGCTTTAAAGCCCCAGCGAGTTTTTATCGACTCGATGACGCAGTTTCGCTATTTGGCCACCGATGCGTTCCAGTTTCGCAAGCAGGTGCTGTCATTTCTGCGGTTTTTGATAGAGCAAGATATAACCGTTCTATTCACCTCAGAACACAGTACTGAAGCCCCCGACGATGATCTACAGTTCACGAGCGATGGGGTAATCAACCTAGACTTTCATAACAGCCTTCGAACCCTGTGCGTGTCTAAGTTCCGAGGCAGTAATTTTTGTGGCGGTCCGCACAATTTTCGCCTCACCCACAAAGGCATGCAGCTTTTTCCGCGCCTGGTGCCTGAAGTCTTCAAGCAAGAGTTTGTCGCTGAAGTTATTTCCTCCGGCGTTTTAGAAATTGACGAAATGCTGCACGGCGGTATTGAACGCAGCACAATCACCGTTATCAGCGGCCCCAGTGGGGTGGGCAAAAGCACCCTAGGGCTGCAATTTGTAAAAGAGGCTGCCGATCGAGGCGAGCGATCGGTGATCTACACCTTTGAAGAAAACAAAGCAATGCTGCTGCACCGGGCTGAAGCCGTTGGCACTCCGGTCCGCAATATGCAGGAGCGGGGTACCCTATCGGTTGTGCAGATTGAGCCACTTCACTACACTCCAGACGAGTTTGCTAGCCTCGTGCGGCAGGAGGTAGAACAGCGGCAGGCGCAGGTCGTTATGATCGACAGCGTGTCTGGCTACCGCCTCTCGGTGCAGGGAGACAATTTAACGCCTCACCTCCACGCCCTGTGTAAGTATTTGCAAAACATGGGGGTTGCTGTGCTGCTCATCAACGAAATTGAATCCATCACGGGAGACTTTCGAGCTACTGAAACTGGCATCAGCTATTTGGCAGACACCATTATCTTTCTGCGCTACCTAGAGATACAGGGCGAACTGCGCCGAGTGATCGGCGTGCTAAAGAAGCGTATGACTGATTTTGAAAAAACCCTGCGTGAGTTTAAAGTTAGTCGCTGCGGCTTTCAGGTTGGTAAGCCACTCAGTCGCCTTCGCGGCATTCTAACGGGTGTTCCCGAGCTGCTTGGGGATGAGTAAGCGATGAGCCGAATTTTGATTTTTGTGGAGCAAGCAGAAAACCGCCGTCTTCTAGCGGAATGCTTGGAACATTACCATGAGGTAACCGTGGGAGACGCCGTCGTGCAGGCCGGTATGGCTGTCCCCCTCATGGACGAACCCTTTGACCTTTGCATTCTAGATGGTTCAGCTCTAAATCATTTGTGGGAGTGGGTGCAGGCGAGAAAACAGGTAGAGCAGCCGGTGTTTCTGCCTATTCTGCTAATTAACTATCGGGCTGACGTCAAGCTACTGACCCGGCACCTGTGGCAAACGATTGATGAATTGATTAGTAAGCCGGTCGAAAAGCTAGAGCTGCAGGCGCGAGTAGAAATGCTGCTGCGATCACGGCGACTCTCCCTTCAGCTACAGGCGGCGCTAGAGCAAGAGCGGGAGATTAGAGGGCTCAAGATGCGGTTTGTCTCTATGGTCTCCCACGAGTTTCGCAACCCGCTGAATATTATTGCTGGCTTTTCTCGCCTGCTAACGCAGCCCGACCTGCCTTTAGATCGTCGAGCCGATTTTTCTCAGCGAATTCAAGGGGCGGTAAAGGTGATGACCAGCCTAATGGACGATGTGCTGGCCTTTGGCAAAATCGAGGCCGGTGTTGTGTCCGCTGATGCCATGCTGCTGGCGATCGCGCCGTTCTGCCGCAGCCTGGTTGAAGATATCAAACTGAGCAGCGACACTAGCCACACGATCAGATTGACTGCGACGATGAGTCGGTAATTCGCATCAACGAGGCGCTGCTGCGGCAGGTATTAACCAATCTTTTGTCTAATGCGGTCAAGTACTCAGCTCCCCACAGCACTGTTCTACTCAAACTATGCTGCAAGGCCGATACCGTCATTATTCAGGTGTGTGACGAGGGCATTGGTATTCCCCTAGGGGCTCTAGAACGCCTGGGCGAGTCTTTCTACCGGGCCAGTAACGTAGGTACAATTCCGGGCACGGGCCTAGGGCTCGCGATCGTTAAGCAGGTAGTTGAACAAGCGGGTGGCACCATCGACGTGGTCAGTGAGGTCAACGCCGGCACGACTTTCACCGTCGTGCTGCCGATTGGCGATCAGAATTAATTCACCCTATCGGTGGCTGCGGTAGATCACACTGTTGCTTTGGGACTGCGATCTACCCCCCTTCGCGCCTAAACTGAAGACTGCCCCCATCGCTGCTGCGGCTGCCGCGATCGCCTAAAGACAAAGACTGAGTCTAGAAAACTGATCTAAGAAAAGGCCAATTCCTCCTTCCCATGACCGCTAACCCTCCCCTCCCCAGCGACGACACGTCTCGTCAGACCGATAGCGACTGGCGGCTGTTTATGCGCATGTGGCCCTACCTATACCAGCATCGCCGCGCTATGGTGCTGCCGCTGGTGCTGCTGGTGCCCCTGTCGCTGTCTAACGCTCTACAGCCTGTGCTGATTGGTCAGGCCATTTCACTGGTGCGCCAGGAGCCAGTAATGAGATTTCTAGAGGACCGCACGCTCCAGGGGGGGCTAAATTTGCTGGTGGGGCTGCTGGTGGTCACCGTCGCCATTCGGCTGCTGCTAGACGGCCTGCAAAGCTACCTAGTGCAGGCCGTCGGCCAGAACATCACCGCTGACATTCGCACCGACTTGTTTACCCACGTTACCTCCCTAGCGGTGCGCTTCTTCGATCGCACTCCCGTGGGCAAGCTCATCACCCGCATCACCAGCGATGTTGACGCCCTGGGTGACGTTTTCTCCACCGGGGCGGTGGGCATCATCACCGACATTGTGTCGATGCTGGTGCTGATCGTGGTGATGTTTACCATGCAGTGGCAGCTGGCCCTGCTGCTGCTGGGGCTGCTGGTGCCGGTCACCTGGCTAATCATTTACTTTCAGCAGCAGTACCGCAAGGCTAACTACACAGCCCGCGAGTACCTGTCTGAGCTCAACGCCACTCTGCAAGAAAACGTAGCGGGCATCAACGTTGTGCAGCTGTTTCGCCGCGAGCGCTACAACGCCGAAGGCTTTCGCCACACCAACCAAAAATACATCACCGCCGTTGACAAAACCATCTTCTACGACTCCGCCGTGTCGTCGACCCTAGAATGGATTTCGCTGGTGGCGATTGGCGGCGTGCTCTGGCTCGGCGGCCTGCTCGTTATGCAGGAAGCCCTGACCTTCGGCACCCTGGCAACTTTTATTCTGTTTGCCCAGCGCCTGTTTGACCCCCTGCGCCAGTTCGCAGACAAGTTTACCGCCATTCAGGCTGGCCTGACCGCGATCGAGCGGATTACTGACCTGTTTAACGTGCCGGTGGAAATTCGTGACCCCGAGAAGATCGGAGAAGATGGGGAGTATAAGGACGGCGAGGCGGTTAGACGTGGGGAAGGAAACGGCGCAGGGCTAGTCGGCAAAGCCACAGCGGGAAACGGAAACGGTATCCCAGTCCTCTTCCCTACCACCTACCCACCGGCTTACCTACCGACCTACTCACTCACTCACTCATCGCCCGAAGCATCCGAAATCCGCTTCGACCACGTTACCTTTGGCTACAAGGCCAATGAGGACGTGCTCAAAGACCTCACCTTCACCATCCGGCCGGGTGAAAAAGTCGCCCTGGTGGGGCCAACGGGGGCGGGCAAAAGCTCCATTATTCGACTGCTGTGCCGCCTCTACGACATTAATCAGGGGGCTATTCGGCTAGATGGCATTGACATTCGCGATCTGCCCCAGGCGGAGCTGCGGCGGCGCATGGCGGTGATCTTGCAGGACGGTTTTTTGTTTGCTGGCGACGTAAAGAGCAACATCACCCTGGGCGAGGAGTATCCCCTAGAAGCTGTCGTAGAGGCGGCTCAAAAAACCAACATTCACAGGCTGATTGAGCAGCTGCCCCAGGGCTACGACACCGAGCTGCGCGAGCGGGGCACCAATCTTTCGGGCGGGCAAAAACAGCTCTTGGCCTTCGCCCGCGCCGCGATTCGCGATCCAGGGATTTTGGTGCTTGATGAGGCCACCGCCAACCTCGACGTGGGCACCGAGGCGATGATTCAAGAGGCGCTAGAGCGCCTGCTGGAAGGGCGTACGGCGATCATTATTGCCCACCGCCTATCGACCATCCGCAACGTCGATCGCATCCTGGTGCTCAAGCACGGCGAGCTAGTCGAGCAGGGTAGCCATGACGAGCTGCTGGCTCAGGAAGGTCTGTATTCCAGCCTGTATCGCCTGCAGCGGCTGGGGGTCTAGGGCTGAAGCGTAGACTTTACGGAACTTTTTCGGCTGCGGTGGGTTAGCCTGCCGCAGCGCTGAAAGATACAGAATTTTGATGCCGAGGCCGAGGCCTTTGCGGTAGAGTTTGCCAAAGAACCTCTCACACAGGATTTGACTATGGCTAAGCGGCGCGGGGGGCAGGGGGGCGGCTTTAAAGGGCAGAGGCTCAAAACACGTCTGCTGGGGCGATCGCCTAGGGTCAAAGTCATGCTCTGGGCCGCAGGCATAGGTAGTCTAATGCCCCTAGCCCTGCCGGTCTTAGCCCTAACAGAGTCAGTTGGCCCCCAGGGCATCGACGCCCGTCGTCTGCACAGCGCCCCCTACAATTTGACCGGCGCAAAAATCGCCATCGGCCAGGTCGAGATTGGTCGCCCTAGCCAGTTTGGCATCGACAAGGTCGCTACCGAGACTCTGCCTGTAGCGGTGCGCCGAGTGCTGCTGCTCGACGAGGTTGCCCCTCCCAACGAATACGTTGACGGCCACGCGGCCAACGTAGCCAGCGTTATGATTAGCCAAGACAAGCAGCGCCCTGGCGTGGCCCCCGAGGCGCTGCTGTACTCAGGGGCGGTCGGCCCTCTAGGCAATACCAGCGCCCAGCCCGAAGAGTGTTTGGCGGCCCAGGCCGTAGCCCTAGAAAACGGCGGCGACGTGCGCGCCATCAACTTTAGCTTTGGTGAACCCCTCGGCCGCGACGCCCGCCCCAACCCCGTACTTGACGGCAATGCTCTACTCACCCAGTGCATCGACTGGTCGGCACGAGAGCACCAGACGCTGTACGTGATTGCCGGTAACCAGGGGCGCGGCGGCATCCCCATTCCAACCGACAACTTTAACGGCATCAACGTGGCCTACTCGCGACAGGTCAACGGTGAATTTAACCGCGTTGACTCGTCTAACTTAGGTAGCGAACCGGCCATTGCCCTCCGGCGGGGAACCGATATTGAAACCAACTTTGGCCCCCGCCGCTCAATTAACCTAGTCGCACCCGGCGACGGCATTGAGCTAATTGACCCCGATGGCGAAGTCCGCACCTCCAGCGGCAGCAGCTTTGCCTCGCCCCACGTAGCGGGCACCATTGCGCTGATGCAGCAGCTCGTCGATCGCCAGTTTCGCTCTGGAGCACCCCGCTGGCCGCTCCAGGGCCGTCACCCCATGGTGATGAAGGCGGTGCTGCTCAACTCGGCAGATAAGATTAAAGACAGCGGCGACGGCCTGCGCCTGGGCATGACCCGCACCCTGCTCGACAACGCTAGCCGCTCGTGGCTGGAGTCTGACGCCTACCAAGACCCCAAAATTCCGCTCCATAAAGACCTGGGCACTGGTCACCTCAATGCCTACCGCGCCTACCAGCAGCTCTTGCCGGGGGCCTTTGGCCCCGATGCCGCCGTGCCTGCCATCGGCTGGAACTTTGCCGAACTGTCTTCACCAGTCGGGGCCACCACCACCCACGACTACGAGTTTGAAACTCCCCTACAGGGAGGCAGCTTTTTGTCGGCCACCCTGGCCTGGGAGCGGGTTGTCGCCCTGGCCGACGCCAACCGCAACGGACTGTACGATCGCGGCGAAGGCTTTACCGATCAAGGCCTGAGCGATCTCAACCTCTATCTCATGCCCGCCGACACCGACGATATTTCTCAAAGCGTGTGGTCATCGGTGAGCGAGGTTGACAGCGTTGAACACATTTTCTATCAAATTCCGGAAACGGGACGCTACAAGCTGAGAGTTATCTATCAGCAGCAGATGCACACCGAACCCAGCCAGCCCTACGCCCTAGCCTGGTGGACGGTACCTGCGCCCTAGGCCCGTCTAGACAGACCCCAGGCCACCGTGGCTACGCCTAGGTAAACCCTACGTGGAGGAATACCCGATGGTAGACTACGACGCTGCGCTTTTGTGTGCTCGCCTGTGTCAGGAAACCTATCGTGACTTTGGCGGGCTGCGGTTTTCGGCCTATCCCGACATTGAGCCGGTGTTTGTTGAAACCCAGGACAACAGCTTTACCGATACCCAGGTGGCGATTTTAAACGAGCTAACCAGCAATCGCCTCTTCATTGTCTTTCGCGGCTCCGATAAATCCGTCGACTGGATCAATAACTTTCAGTTTCGCCAGCAAATTTATCCCTACGGCGACGGCAATGAAGAGGTGAAGTTTCATCAGGGGTTTATGATGGCCTACTTCGCCGTACGCCAGGCCCTGCTCGACGCAATGGAATCGTTTGAGGGCCAGCACGTTGTTGTCACCGGCCACAGCCTAGGCGGAGCGCTGGCCACCATCGCCGCTCTTGATATTCAGTACAACCTGGGCGAAAAGCGCGACCTCAGCTTTGAGGTTTATACCTTTGGTGCTCCTCGGGTGGGCAACCAGGCCATGGTCGAGTCGTACAACGATCGCATTCCTAACAGCTATCGCGTTATCTACGGCTGGGATATCGTCACCCGCATTCCCCGCTCGTGGCAGGGGTTTGCCCACGTAGAAGAAGCCGTTCAAATCGGCTCTCGCTGGACCTGGAAAATGCTGAGCCGTCGCTTTAGCGACCACTCCATCACGGCCTATATTGCCGGGCTAGAGGCCGAGGTAAAGGGCAACTGATATAAATTCTGTTATAAGTCGGTCTGGCAGCGGTGCGATCGTACGGCCCGCAACTCTATTCGCTTTCCTTGCCTAGTAGTAGTGCTGTCTAAGTCTATGGAAGCCCCCGATTGCCCTGTGGTAGCGTGCTACCGCCGCTGCGAACGAGACAATTGGGAACTGATGAATACGATCAGCGAGGTTCCCTAAAACCGTCGCTGCTAAGAATAGCCTGACTCAGCAGCGTGGAATTGCAGATTTCTCTGCTGCAAATTGATGGGGGTACCGTCTTTCTTCGGTTACACCCGGTTTGTAGGGGCATTGCAGTGCAATGTCCCTACGAGATTCCTGTTCTAAATCGGGGTTTCTCAAGTGGAATTTCTATATAGAGCAGCGGTAGGAAATTTATCCATTTAGAGAACTCACCCGCCCGGTTCACAAAAGTGAATAGGTGCCTGCCGCTCAGCAATAGGTTGTAGATGAAGCGCAAAACGCTAACACCGCGCGCGCTGTCGCAATGGGAAATTCTATAGCCCAGTGCAATACTAAACAGCAGCCGACTCCAGGCAATCATCTATGGATACTGCATCTGACTACTGGCAACAGGTTCAGCTTGACTCATCTGGCCGCGATCGCGTTCGGCCCGTGGCTCCGCTCAAAGACTGGCTAACGGCAAATTTTGCCCCCGCAATTAGCCAAAACGCCAACCCAACCAAAACCCTACAGCCAGCCCTGTGGGCAATCTACAAAGCTCAGAAAACTGACGCTGACCGGGCTCAGCACAGCCTGCGCTGCTACATCAGCCATCAGACCAAGGCCGCCTGCGTGCGGCTTGTCAGCAAGTTTGGCCGCGACTACGGCTTTACGCTCGAAGACATTCTGCCGCTGGTGCTGGATGACGAAAGGCGGCGCGCCTCTAGCTACCGCCCCCTGAGTCTAAAAATTCTTGACACCTACAACCCCGACAAAGCCCAGCTTGCCACCTGGACGGCCAGACTCATCAGCACTCATCCTGAAGTAGATAGAGCGCTGCTAGAACGCGGCCTGCATCGCGCTACCGACTGGAGTCTGCTAAACGGCACTACCCCAGAACAGCTAGGGCGCATTCTGCGCGACTATCACCGCCGGAGTAACGCAGAAATTGCCGCCGCCAGCCTCCTGCTGGGTCAGTACCGGCAGGTCTATCTGCGCGATCGCCTGGCGCAGCGCCGCTCTGGTCGAGGGCAGCGCTGCCAGCCGCCCAGCGAAGAACAGCTTCGCCGCATGGCGGCGGGGCGACCTGAGGAAACACTGATGCAGCTTCAAGATCTGGCCGCCCTGCTGCGAGAATACCGCATCGGCAGGCGCAAAGCAGGCTCTGTAGCGACAACAAGCGACATCGACTGGAACCAAGTGCCTGATACCCGCCAGCCCGCTGACGAAGACGACCAGGAGCGCTTTTTGGCGACCTACCGCCAGGCGCTGCGCCAGGGCCTAGACCAGGCTCTAGCCTACGTTATTCAGGCCAACATAGGCCGACTGCAAAAGCGTCGTCCGCCCAAAGAGCGGGCCTATGTGAAAGGGCTACAGCTGTTCTACTGCGAAGACCTTTCTATGGGCCGACTGGCTCCCCAGATTGGCCTGTCTAGCCAGGTGCAGGTGACTCGCCTTTTGCAGCTCCAGCGCCTGCGGGCCGACGTGCGGCACTGGCTAATTCCTTACCTGTGCGATCGCGTGCAGGCTGAGGTGCTTAAATACCTCTCTGCGGATCGTCTAGAGCAGATTAATCAGGGTCTGGAGCAGCTGCTGACAGAGC
>JBARUP010000446.1:0-3842 GCA_049645805.1 Nodosilinea sp. | reverse complement strand
ATTTAATGCTGCGCTGCTGCCCCAGCTTCAGTCACTTCCCCTGCTAGAGTTTGGGGATGCGATCGCATTCCCTGCTGCCCTTTCTCTTCCGGAACACCTACAGCAGGAGCGCGTCTCTGTATCTCTGCTACCGCGAGTCGTTTATGCCTTCTGACCCTGCTGTCACTTCCAGTGCCGACGGTGCTGCTAAGGGCAGTCGCATTATTAGCCGCCTCTTGCCCCCAGCCGTTCGTCTGTGGCTGCACACCCAGCTTGACCACATTGAGGGGCTGGAGTTCGCTATCGACGGCAAAGACCGACAGATTTTGGCGGGCTACCTGCCGCAGGTGACCGTATCAGCTCACCAAGCTGTTTACAAGGGACTGCACGTTAGTCACGTAGCGCTGAGCGCGGCAGATATTCGCGTCAACCTGCCCCAGGTACTGCGAGGCAAAGCGCTGCGGCTGATGCAGCCGTTTCCGGTAGACGGACAAGTGACCGTTCTAGCCGACGACCTCCAGGCCTCGCTGGCGTCACCCCTGCTGGGCCAAGGACTGCGCGACGTGCTAAAGCAGCTGCTAGCCGAACAGCTTGACCTCGACCGCTGGCTTGACCACGGTGACGGAGCCGCAGCGGTGGATATTACGTTGGCAACCGATCGCCTGACGCTGCGCTGGTCGAAGCCAGAACCCCTAGAGGTGAAAACGGGGTTAGCGATACAGGAAGGGCGCTGGCTGTGTTTGCAGCAGCCTGTAGCGACAGTATCTGCCCCAGGCCAGCCGCCCGCTCCGCTTGCGCTAGAGGATATCGCCTTTGACCTGGGGCCGGAAGTCGACATTCGACAGCTGGCCGTGACTCCCCAGGGCATTGACTTAGTCGGCATAGCGCGGGTGATTCCAGCCTGAGCATTGCCGCTTGAACATTGCAGCTCGAACGTTAATAGCTGTCTTGGAGCTGTCGGCGGTACTGTCGCAGCGATTTATGCAATCGGGTCGGCCTCGTAATCTGCGATCATCAGTCAAAATAGAGATTAGAGCCAGGCTGAATAAATTTAGCTAGAAGATTTACTGAAGCCAGCGCCTTAGATAGCGCACTGCTGGGCAAATGCACCCTACAGTTGTTGTATTGCCTAGCACTCACCTACCCATTCACTCACCCACTCCCCCGTCCCATGGCAAAGCCACCCACCCTACCCACAATGACCGGCGCGCAAATTCGCCAGACGTTTCTGGAGTTTTACGCGGCGCGGGGCCACGCCATTAAACCAAGCGCGTCGCTGGTGCCCGAAGACCCCACAGTGCTGCTGACGATCGCGGGGATGCTGCCCTTCAAGCCCATCTTCCTGGGCCAGCGTCCGGCGGATGTAGACCGGGCCACCACCTCGCAAAAGTGCATTCGCACCAACGACATTGAGAACGTAGGCCGCACGGCGCGCCACCACACGTTCTTTGAGATGCTGGGCAACTTCAGCTTTGGCGACTATTTCAAAGAGCAGGCGATCGCCTGGGCCTGGAAGCTATCTACCGAGGTGTTCAAGCTGCCCGCCAGTCGCCTGGTAGTGAGCGTCTTCCGCGAAGACGACGACGCCTTTGCGATCTGGCGCGACCAGGTTGGAGTGCCCGCCCACCGCATCGTGCGCATGGATGAGGAAGACAACTTTTGGACCTCCGGCCCCACCGGCCCCTGCGGCCCCTGCTCGGAGATCTACTATGACTTCCATCCCGATCTGGGCGACGACAATATAGATCTCGAAGACGACTCGCGCTTTATCGAGTTCTACAACCTGGTATTTATGCAGTACAACCGGGATGCTGAAGGCACCCTCACCCCGCTGCAAAACCAGAACATCGACACCGGCCTGGGCCTAGAGCGTATGGCCCAGGTTTTGCAGCAGGTGCCCAACAACTACGAAACCGACCTGATTCTGCCGATTATTAAAACAGCGGCGGATCTGGCCGGACTGGACTATGGCAAGGCCGATGAGAAAACCAAAGTCTCGCTAAAGGTAATCGGCGACCATGTGCGGGCGGTTGTTCACATGATTGCCGACGGCATCACCGCCTCCAACGTGGGCCGGGGGTACATTCTGCGGCGGCTGATTCGCCGGGTGGTGCGCCACGGACGGCTGATCGGCATTGAAGGCGCGTTCATTAGCAAGGTTGCCGAAAGCGCCATTGAGCTGGCAGAAACCCCCTTCCCCAACACGCGCCAGCGGGAGTCCACTATCAAAGCCGAGCTCGATCGCGAAGAGGCCCGCTTTCTCGAAACCCTGGAGCGGGGCGAAAAGCTGCTGGCCGAGCTGCTCCAGCGCGAGAGCGGCTCGAAAACCAAGCAAATCGCCGGTGCCGACGCCTTTGTGCTCTACGACACCTACGGCTTTCCCCTGGAGCTGACCCAGGAAGTGGCCGAAGAGCAGGGTCTGACGGTGGACGTGGCCGGGTTTGAAACCGCCATGGAGGAGCAGCGCCAGCGCTCTAAAGATGCCCACGAAACCATCGATCTGACGGTGCAGGGCAGCCTCGATGGCCTAGCGGAGCGGATTCAATCGACGGAGTTTTTGGGCTATAAAGACACCGCTAGCACCAGCCAGGTGGAGGCGCTGCTGGTGGAGGGCGAGACGGTGGACGCGATCGCAGCGGGTCAGGAAGCCCAGGTGGTGCTCAACCAAACTCCCTTCTACGCTGAGTCGGGCGGTCAGGTGGGCGATCGCGGCTACCTCTCCGGCGATGACGTGGTGATTCGGGTGCACGACGTTAGAAAAGACGGCGATTTCTTCGTTCACTTTGGCCGGGTCGAGCGGGGCTCGTTAAAAGTTGGCGACGAGGTGTCTGCCCAGATCGATCGCGCCTGCCGCCGCCGCGCCCAGGCCAACCACACCGCCACTCACCTGCTCCAGGCGGCGCTGAAAAAGCTGGTAGACCCCGATATTTCTCAGGCCGGTTCGCTGGTCGCCTTTGACCGCCTGCGGTTTGACTTCAACTGCCCCCGCGCCCTCAGCGCTGACGAGGTGCAGCAGGTGGAAGAACAGGTGAACACCTGGATTGCCGAAGGGCACCAGGCCGATGTCACGGTGATGTCGATAGATGAGGCCAAGGCCAAGGGCGCGATCGCCATGTTCGGCGAAAAGTACGGTGCCAAGGTGCGGGTAATCGACTTCCCCAGCGTGTCGATGGAGCTGTGCGGCGGCACCCACGTCACCAACACCGCCGAGATTGGCCTATTCAAAATCATCTCCGAAGCCGGGGTGGCCTCCGGCGTGCGCCGCATTGAGGCGGTGGCTGGCCCCGCCGTGCTGGAGTACCTAAACCTGCGCGATGCGGTAGTGCGCGACCTGTCGGAGCGGTTCAAAGTCAAGCCCGAGGAGCTGCCCGAGCGCGTCACCACTCTGCAAAGCGATCTCAAGACCGCCCAAAAAGAGCTGGAGGCCCTCAAGTCGGAGCTGGCGGTAATGAAGTCTGACCAGCTGCTGGAGCGCGCCGAAGCTGTGGGTGATCTCAAAGTAGTTGTGGCCCAGCTAGACGGAGTGAGCGCCGAAGCGCTAAAGACCGCCGCCGATCGCCTGCTGCAAAAGCTGGGGGCTGGGGCCGTGGTGCTGGGCTCGGTGCCCGAACCCGAAAAGGTGAGCTTAGTAGCGGCCTTTAGCCCCGAGGTAGTCGCGCAAAAGCTCCAGGCGGGCAAGTTTATTGGCGGTATCGCCAAGCTGTGCGGCGGCGGCGGCGGCGGGCGACCCAAGCTGGCTCAGGCGGGCGGGCGCGATGCCAGCAAGCTGCCCGAGGCGCTGGAGAGCGCCAGGCAGCAGCTGCTCGAGGCGCTGGGCTAGTGCTACGTCATCAGGCAGCCGCCACTTTGCTGCGCAATTGAGC
>JBARUP010000445.1:0-6007 GCA_049645805.1 Nodosilinea sp. | reverse complement strand
CCTCAACCGCAACCTACACGGTCTTATATTTGATTGGGTCTTCCTGCTTACTCCAGGTTCTGGTAGAGAATTTGCGCGATTCGGCTGCCGGGTTCGCAGAGGGCGTCGCGGGCCACGACAGCAACTTCACCGGCAACCCCGGCCTGGTACTCGGCCACGACATCGCCAAAGGTGTTGCGCTGGCGGGCCAGGGGCTGGCCAGGAGTAACGCGATCGCGCAGATCGACCAGTAGTTCTAGAAAGCCCCCCGTGGTAGCGCGAATGGTTTCCATGGCGTTGCCCACCACCGTGCCCACATCGGCGGCGGTGCGGCCCAGAGAGCCATCTACCAGGCCGTAGTGCTTGAGCAAGTTGAGGCTACCCTCCACCGCCAGGCTTATTTTAGGCTGGTCAAACCGGCGGGGGCCGCCAATTTCTACTGTCAGAGCCGGAATGCCCGCTTCTATTAGAGAGGTTTCAAGGGTGCCCTTGAGGCCAGAGTCGTTTTGAATATGCTCAGATGGAAATAGCTCGGCCATTTGTCGCACCGTGGGCTGGCGCAGGTCGGCAAACAAAAACAGAGTAAAGTCGCTGCCGGTAGTAACAGTATGGTAGTCGAGCACCATGGCGACGTTGTTGACCAGCAGCCGATTCCACAGCAGCCCGGCGTGGCGGACAGCGGCGTTAGCTCCAGCTTCGTCGCCAGGCCAAACCCGATTCATGTCTACCTGTGAGCCGCCCTGCTGAGCGCTCAGCCAGTGCGATCGCGAGTACTCTACCGCCGGACGCGACACTCCCAGCACCGCGACCACACTGCCCGCCATGGCCGCCGGGTCAAGCTGAGCCATCACCCGCTGGACAGCATCAATACCGCTGACTTCGTCGCCGTGAACGCCAGCCACTAACCCCACGCAGGGGCCGGGGCGATCGCCTTTGGCAACCAGCACCGGCACGTACCAGTGCTGACCGCTGCCCATCTGCACCCCCTGAAAGAAGAACCGATGGCGCTGGCCTGAAGCCAGGTCGTCTAGGCCCAGGTGGCTAATGACCGGCACTCCCTGGAGGATATCTCCGGTGTAAATGGTGCGGGCCGTGTCGGGAATAGAATCTGGGTTAATCAAGGTGGTCATAGGCGCTAGCGGTTTGGGTGGGCAACAGGGACAGGTTACACCACTCTAAAAAGGATACAAAGATGTACAGGTAACAGTATCTAGAGTCTGCTGAGATCGTCAGCGTAATAAAACAGCCCTGCTGACGTTGCCAGCAGGGCTACAACAACCGACCTGTTTGGAGAGAGATTTAGGATAGGGGTCAACTCCAAGTTTCAAGTCGGACGAGCCGTATCTGTGTCTGGCAATTCCAAAGATATCTCTACACACTAGATAGACTGTATATATAATTTCACTGGATTTTTTTGCGGTGGAATCGCAGCCCGTAACCAATAGATTAGACTACGTTTTAAGGCTTGCAAAAGCTACCATGTTAAAAGCTCTATCGCTATGACCGGCTCTAGTCCCACCGTGTTGTTTTTGCTTGAGTCTGCCGCCGAGCAGGTCCAGCTTAAGCAGCTTCTGTCGACAGAACCGGGCTGGGACGGGCAAATAATTGAGAGCCTAGACGCAGCTACAACACCGAGCGGAGCTGGGCTAGCGCCGAACGCAGCCGCGCCCGACGTTGTTTTACTCGATTGGCCCAGCTATGAGGCCCGAGGGCAAGACTTACAAACACGGTTGGGTAGGGCTCCGGCCTTTGTGCTGCTGCTGGACGCGGCGGAGTCACCCCGGGCGGCACTTGACGAGGTTGACGATTTTCTCTACAAATCTCAGCTCGATGGCACCCGGCTCTGGATCACCATTCGCAACCTTTGGCGGCAGCGATCGCCTATGCAGCCACCAAATCATCTCGAGTCGGGGGCGAACGAGCAGGCGCTGCTTCAGCCCCAGCTAGACCCTGAAGCAGAACTGTGGGATCAGCTGCGGAATCAGTTTGATGGAAGCAGGGGAAGCTTCGAGTCTATCTATGCCCATGCTGCTGTGGGCATTTGTCTAGCAACCTCCGATTCCGGGGCGATACTTTCGGCTAATCAATGGTTCTGTGACCTTTTGGGCTATAGCGAAGCCGAGCTGAAGCAAATGCGACACGCTGACTATAGCCATCCAGAAGATGCTCTGGCTGATATCGCCTGTATGAAGCAGCTGATGGCGGGCGAGATTTCATACTTCACTATGGAAAAGCGTCTTTTTCATCGATCGGGCGCAGTGCGGTGGGTCACCTTAACGGTGTCTGCGGTGGGCGTATACCCAGCGCAGCTGCCCTACAGCATTGCCGTCATTCAAGATATTACCGAGCAGAAGCAGCTAGAAGCCGATCGCCGACGGGCCGAAATTACTCTGCAAGAAAATCGGGACTTTTTGCAGACCATGCTGGATCATTTGCCCGTCAGCCTGTTTGTTAAAGACGCCAGACCCAAGCACTTTGGCGAGTTTGTCTTAGTTAACTCGGCTTGCGAGCATTTCTTTGACCGCCCGCGAGATCACATTTTGGGCAAAACCGATCGCGATCTGTTTGACCCTGAACAGGCCGACGGGTTTCTCCAGACCGATCGCCAGATTGTTGCCAGCCGCCTTAGGGCCGAGCTAGAAGAAGACATTGTCCGACCTCATGGGGGCCGACAGATTCTACAAACCGCTAAAGTCCCCATTTACGACGCCAGTGGGCAGCCCCAGTACGTGCTGGGCATTTCTCAAGATATCACCGCTCAAAAGCAGGCTGAGGCTGACCTGGTACGGAGTGAGAGCAGCCTGGAAGAGGCCCAGCGCCTGTCTCAGCTAGGCAACTGGGAATGCAACCCAGTCACCGGTCAGCTCATATGGTCAAAAGAGCTGCTGAGACAGTATGGGTTTGATGAGCTTATTCAGGGCCCTACGTTTGAGCAGTTTGTCCAGCGAGTTCATCCAGACGACTGGCCTGCTCTAGAGCAGGCTATTCAGGCTCTGATGACGGATGGCACGCCCTACGAGCAGCACCATCGCATCGTGTGTACCAATGGGGCCGTGCGCCATACTTTTTGTAAAGGGCAGGCGGTAGTCAATGACCAAAATCAGGTGGTCAAAGTCTTTGGGGTTTCTCAAAATATCACCGCCCTCAGGCAGACTGAAGCCGCCCTGCGCCGCAGCGAGCAGAAGCATCGAGCCCTGGTACAGGCGATACCCGACTTGATCATTCACATGAGCGGCGACGGTATCTATCTCGACTTTTTTGCCGCCAGCAATATGACGGTTTTGGGCGAGCCGGAAGAACTCATCGGTCGCAGTGTCTACGGTCCGGGCCTGCCCTCCAAGCAAGCTAAAAAACGCATGCGCTACATTCCGCAGGCTTTGGCGACCGACACGCTGCCAGTTTATGCGCAGACCCTGTTTAACGGAAAGGAAACTGTCACCGAAGAGGTGCGAGTTGTTCCCATAGAAAACAATGATGTTTTAGTTTTGGTACGAGACATTACTGAAGCGGTTCGGCTAGAGGCAAAACGGCAGCAGGCCGAAGATGAGCTGCGGGCGAGTCGGGAATTTATTGAGCACGTTACCGACAGCTCTCCCAACGTGATCTATATCTATGATCTAGGCAAGCGTCGTACTCTCTTCACCAACGCTCAGGCCTATACTTCGCTGGGGTATACCTGCGAAGACACTCCGCCGTGGGCGGAGCGATCTTCTATGGATATGATCCATCCTGATGAGCAGGATCAAGTTAGGGACTACTTTGCTAGTCTAGCCACCCTAGCCGATGGCGAACTGGCCGAGTTTGAATACCGAATGCAGCATAAGGACGGCGATTGGCGCTGGTTCTTAAGCCGCGATCGCGTCTTCAAGCGCGACCGCAACGGCCAGGTCACGCAGATTTTGGGCAATGCCCAGGACGTAACTTTGCTCAAGCAAAGCCAGCTTGCCCTGCAGCACGCCAACGCAGAAATGAATGCGATCTTTGAGACATTTCCTGACCTGCTGTTTCACATGGATATCGAAGGGACGATTCTGGACTACAAAGCTGGCTCAAACAACCCCAACCTCTACCTGCCCCCGGCAGAATTTGTGGGGCAAAAAATGGCGAATATTCTACCGGCTGAGGTCTGCACTCTCTTTGCAATGGGTGCTCAGCAAATTTTAGCTGGTCAGCCCTTGGTCAGCTTTGAGTATCAGCTGCCGATGGGTACGCGGCAGGAGAACTTTGAAGCCCGTCTAGTTCCCTTTCAAAACCAGCAGGTGATTGTGACGGTGCGCAACATCAGCGATCGCAAGCGAGCGGAAGCGGCGCTTGAGCAGGCCTATAGTGGGCTGAGCCAGCGGGCGACTCAGCTGTGGTTGGTGAACACAACCCTGCAAGCAACTCTGGAGGAACTGCGGTCTACCGAAGACGAACTTCGTCAGCAGAACGAAGCGCTTGAGCTGATGCGTCAGCAGGCCGAAGTCGGCAGGCAGCGCTACCAAAACTTGTTTGACTTTGCCCCCAGTGGATATCTAGTCACCGATGTTCCAGGGATGATTCAGGAGGCCAACCAGGCGATTGCCGCGCTGCTTAAAACCGAGCCGCGCAGGCTGGTTGGCCGCCCCTTGAGCCTTTACATTACCGCATCTGACTGCCCAGCCTTTAGGCAATGGCTGGCGACTGTGGCCCAGCAGCCGCAGGGGCACAAGCTACAAATTGAGGACCTCCGCTTACGTACTCATACCAATCATCTGGTGCCTGTCTCAATGACAGGCACCGCTATCTATGACGACCAGGGGCAAGCCGCTAAAATTCGGCTGTCAGTTGAAGATATCAGCGATCGCAAACAGGCCGAAGCCCAGCTCCGCAGCATCACCCAGCGGCTTGAACTGGCCACGACCTCAGCCAACATTGGCATTTGGGAGCTGACCCTGGCCGACAATAAGCTAGTCTGGGACGCCTGCATGTATCAGCTTTATGGCCGTTCGCCGGATACACCCGTTGAAACCTATCAAGACTGGAAAGAAGACATTCATCCAGACGACCTGCCGACGGTGGAAAGCAATTTGCAAACAGTCCTGGCTAAAGGCACGCACTTTCATGCTGAATTTCGCACGCTCTGGCCAGACGGGCAGCTGCGCCACATTGAAGCCCATGCCGTCATTGCGCGCGACGACAAAGGGATAGCCCAGCGCCTGACAGGGGTGAACTGGGATATCACCAAGCGCAAGCTCGCTGAACTAGGGCTGCAGCAGCTCAACAACGAGCTAGAGCTACGCGTACAGCAGCGCACCAAAGAACTGGCCCGCTCAGAGCGTGATCTCCGCACCGTCTTCAATAATGTCTACGACGCAATTTATATCCATGCCCTAGACGGCACAATTTTAGACGTTAACAATCGCGCCCTCAGGTTTCACGACACCACGCGAGACCAGCTGGTTGGCCATCAGTTTCCAACTATATCCATCGCTGCCGCTCCCACCGATCAGCTCCCCGAACTCTTTCAGCGGGTGCAGATGGGTGAATCACTACAGTTTGAGTGGCCCTGCTGCCGTTTAGACGGTAAAACCACGTTTGATGCAGAAGTCTCCCTGCGGCAGGTGACGCTGGGAGACCGGCCCGTGATCATCGCCGCGGTGCGCGACATCAGCGAGCGTAAGCGGGCTGAGCAGGCTCTAAAGCAGGTCAACGCTGAACTCGAAACCCGCGTCGCTGAGCGCACTGCCGAACTAGTGGAGGCCAAAGACGCAGCAGAGGCCGCTAACCGCGCTAAGAGCACCTTTTTGGCCAATATGAGTCACGAGCTGCGCACCCCCCTCAACGCTATTTTGGGCTTTAGCCAGCTGATGCGGCGAGACAGCGTGCTGTCTCGCCGCCATGAAGAAGAGCTACAAATTATTAGCCACAGTGGCGAACACCTGCTGACCTTAATTAACGATGTTCTAGAGATGTCTAAGATTGAGGCGGGTCAAATTACCTTTAACCCAAAGAATTTTGATTTGCCTCAGTTGCTAGACGGCTTGACAGACATGCTGCGACTCAAAGC
>JBARUP010000444.1:0-2280 GCA_049645805.1 Nodosilinea sp. | reverse complement strand
GTATAGCATCTCCCATTGTACGCGCAGTCTAAACCCCTAATCTTAAATTTTGTTTGAGGCTTAAACTTTATAATTGTGGGTACTGTTTAGAGCTGGCTGAAGTCTAAGGCCGTCTAAGCGTATTTCTATTACTTAGGTTATTCACCTCTACCCCTGCCATGAACCCTGCCGTAGCGTTTACGTTAATTTTGCTCTCACTGATGATTGGTTCGGGGGTGGTCAGCGCCTCCTGGGGGTTTACCCTGGGGCGGCAGGCGCTAACCGGCGTGCGCCAGCCAGAGACGCGCCCTACCAGCGGTTCGCCTGTTGCCCGTGAGGCAGGGGCGGCAAGCCATGGAGATGTGGTGTTAGTCAACGAGGCTGAGATTTTGCAGCAGGTGAAAGTTCGCACTAACGGCGGCCAGTAGCTTTTGGCGCTGGGTCATGGGTGTTCCCCCCTATGTTCCCCTATACAGCAACCGTCGTTATTCCTGAACAGCTGCCAGCCGCCGCGATCGCATCGCGATTGCTAGCAGTATTTCTGCTGATCAGCATTAACGCTTTTTTTGTGGCAGCAGAGTTTTCAATGGTAGCGGTGCGGCGATCGCGGATCAGCCAGCTCGTTTCCGAAGGCGATGTGCAGGCTAAGACGGTGCAGCAGCTCCAGCGCAGCCTAAATCGTCTGTTGTCAACCACTCAGTTAGGTATCACCTTATCTAGCCTGGCGCTAGGGTGGGTAGGCGAAAGCACCATGGCTGTCACCCTGGCCTTTTTGATCACGCAAACTCCCCTAGACGAGGCCCAAAGCGAGGCTTTAGCACACACTCTGGCGATTCCGCTAGCTTTCTTTCTAGTTGCCTACCTGCAAATTGTTTTAGGAGAGCTGTGCCCCAAGTCAGTAGCCATGCTCTATCCAGAGCAAGTAGCTCGTTTTCTAGGCCCCCCTAGCCTGACTATCGCTCGCCTGTTCAACCCCTTCATCTGGATTTTAAATCAGTCGACTCGACTGCTGCTGCGAATGGTTAACGTTCGGTATAGCGACCAGGTCAGCTACAGCCGCCTCACTCCCGAAGAACTCCAGCTCATTATTCGCACGACTGCTGAAACTCCAGGCCTAGAGGCTGAAGAGCGCGTGTTACTCAACAATGTGTTTGAGTTTCGCGACGTTACCGCTGGCGAGATTATGGTACCCCGCACTCAGGTTAGCGCTGTTTCTCTAGCCGCCACCTTTGGTGAACTAGTGGAAGTAGTGGCTATCACTGAGCACTCCCGCTACCCGGTGATAGGCGATTCCCTCGACGATATTCAGGGCATGGTGGAGCTGAAGCAGTTTTTGCAACCCCTAGCCCGTCAGCAAATCAATGTCGATACGCCCCTGCGGGCCTGGATTAGACCGGCCCGTTTTGTATCTGAGCAGACGCCGCTACATGAGTTGTTGGCCACCATGCAGCGTACCGGACAGGAACTTGTCATTGTCGTCGATGAGTTTGGCGGTACGGCCGGGCTACTCACCCTCCATGACTTGACTACCGAGATTATCGGTGACATTCACGAGCCTAACGATGACGAAAAGCTGATCCAAATACTCGACGATCGGTCGTACCGCATCAAAGCCCATACTGATCTTGAAGAGGTTAACGCCTTGCTTAACCTAACCCTGCCCCATGCTGACGATTATCAAACCCTAGGCGGTTTTTTGATTTATCAGATGGGAAAAATACCACGCACAGGCGATCGCACAGTGTTTGCCAACCACGAGTGGGTTGTTCTGTCAACCGATGGCCCTCGGCTCAAAGATATCCTAGTGCGATCGCCTGATTTGCCGGGGCTAGGTCACACACCAGAGGGGGCTAGGGATGATACAACCGACTCCGGTTCAATCGCGCCCTAGCTAACGCCTAACCGCTGGCCAACTGCTCAACTGCCACAAAGCGCTGGCTGGCTGCCTCAGACATCACTAGCATAAAAGAGTCCTTTGAAAGTTTCTAAAAAACAGGTCATAGACTTGCTCCAGGGTGTAAATCTGGCTAATAACCTGCTTTTTGGCTAGAGATGTCGCTATTCTTTACAGTGTGAAGCATTGTGATAGTATCTGAGTAATTTTACCTGCCTTCTTAGTCCTAGATTCGCTCTGAAGTTCGCAGCTATTTAGCTATCGGCGTACCTTTGTCTCCCTAAGGAAGGACAGGCGTGCAAAATCCCGTTTTATCATCTGCCGCAGACATGCACCTATCTCGAAATTTGCCAGATCCTATTCGTGTCGGCGTTATTGGCGTAGGCAATATGGGCCAGCACCACACC
>JBARUP010000443.1:0-3874 GCA_049645805.1 Nodosilinea sp. | reverse complement strand
AAACCGTTACACTGACTGACAGACTAAAACGTTCCGTGTATTGTTGGTAACGACTACTGCTGAGGTTCCTAGATGGACATATTGGTACAAACCCTCACGACTTTTCTATCGATTTATACGATTTTGCTGATCGTTCGTATTTTATTGAGCTGGTTTCCCAATGTGGATTGGTTAAGCCCCCCCTTCTCAGTGCTTAGCCAGCTGACCGATCCGTACCTAAATCTGTTTCGATCGATTATTCCTCCCCTGGGCGGTATTGATCTTTCACCTATTATGGCGTTCTTGCTGCGGTCATTTGTGCGGCAGGGGCTAGTCGCGATCGCGGCTGCCACTGCTTCGTCCTACGCCTACTTCTAAGCCGCTAGCCAAGCCCATTCTTTCATTTGCTGAGCCTGGTAATAGAGATGTCCTTTCTGCGAGAAAGCTCCTCTATTGCCAGGCTTAGCTGTTGGCAGAATCCGTAGAAGCGTCATCAAGCCGCTGGCGGTTCAGGCTTGCCAACGGTGTCGCGTACCATCCCGCACCGACGCTCACAGCCGTTGGCAATCCGCCGACTTGGCGGCCTTCGAGTCACCTAGATTCCCTATAATGGGGGCTTGTAACCGTTTGCCATTCATCTGCCCCTGCTATGTCGTCTGACTCTAATCGCCCTGGCCAAAGCGCCTCCAGCCTTGAAGACATTCGTGCGGCGCGGCTGCAAAAGGCTCGAGATCTCACCCAGCTGGGCCAAAACCCGTTTGCTTACCGATGGGACATAACGACTAACACCGCCGAACTACAGGCTAAGTTCGCCGACCTAGACTCAGGGGAAGAAGTTGAGACCGAGGTTTCCCTAGCGGGCCGCATCTTGGTCAGACGAGTATTCGGCAAACTAGCTTTCTTTAGTTTGCAAGACGAGTCTGGTACGATTCAGCTCTACCTTGAGAAAGCCACGATTCAGGAGCACATGGGGCCGACGGATGAAAAGGCCTTTGAACACCTGAAGCAGCTCACTGACGTAGGCGATATCCTAGGCGTACGCGGCACCATCAAGCGCACTGAGAAGGGCGAACTCTCTGTCAAGGTGCGCGAGTACAGCATGTTGACTAAGTCGCTGCTGCCCCTGCCCGACAAGTGGCACGGGCTGACCGACGTGGCCAAGCGCTACCGCCAGCGCTACGTCGACTTGATTGTTAACCCCGCCGTGCGCGACACCTTTCGCAAGCGGGCGCAGATCACCTCTGGCATTCGCCGTTACCTAGAAGATCGCGGCTTTTTAGAGATCGAGACTCCGGTGCTTCAGGGTGAGGCGGGGGGGGCTGAGGCTCGCCCCTTTACTACCTACCACAACACTCTGGAGATGGATCTGTACCTGCGCATCGCTACCGAACTGCACCTGAAGCGGCTGGTGGTAGGCGGCTTTGAGAAGGTTTTTGAAATTGGCCGCATCTTTCGCAATGAGGGAGTTTCAACTCGCCATAACCCTGAGTTCACCAGCGTGGAGTTTTACCAGGCCTACGCTGATTATCACGATTTTATGGATCTGACTGAAGACCTAGTGGCTACCCTAGCTAAGGACGTTCTTGGTACGCTCAAAATCAATTATCAGGGAACTGACATTGACCTCACGCCCCCGTGGCGACGGGTGACTATGCACAACTTGGTCAAAGAGCACACAGGGCTAGACTTTCATCAGTTTGCCACTCTAGAAGAGGCCAAGGCGGCAGTTGGCGATCTAGTGCCTGGAATTGACGGTTGCGACTCGGTGGGCAAGCTGCTGAATGAAGTCTTTGAGGAGAAGATCGAAACAACCCTGACTCAGCCGACGTTTCTGATTGACCATCCAGTGGAAATTTCGCCGCTCTCTAAGCCCCACCGCAGCAAGCCTGGCGTTGTGGAGCGCTTTGAGCTATTCGTAGCGGGTCGGGAGACCGCTAACGGGTTCTCAGAGCTAACTGACCCCGTTGACCAGCGTCAGCGGTTTGAGCTGCAGGCCGCCCGCAAGGCCGCAGGTGATTTGGAGGCGACTGGGGTAGACGAAGATTTTCTAACCGCCCTGGAGTACGGCATGCCGCCGACCTGCGGTGAGGGCATTGGTATCGATCGCTTAGTTATGCTGCTTACCGATAGCCCCAGCATTCGCGATGTCATTGCATTCCCGCTGCTAAAGCCGGAGCGCGAGGAGTAAGGCAGATTGGGTAAGCCGGTGAGGGAGTCGAAGGGGGCAGGAGGGCTAGGAAGACGCAGTCTACCCCTAGAAGCTAGCTTCTAAGGTTTCAACGAAAAGCCTCCAGCCTTAAGGCCGGAGGCTTTTCAATATAAGAGGTTCAGCTAGAAAGTGGGTTTCTGTATAAGTAAGGTGGACTGGGTTTGCCCGGTTATTGACTCACCCACGCATAAGATTCCCACGCAGAGACCCAAATTCCGAACAGAACCCTAAAAAAATCTCGAACTTCATCGAAGGTTTACAGTGAGTCAGATAACCCCTTTAGACAGGCACCTTTGGCCAGGCACCAGCGTCTGGGGCCAACTTGCAGGGCCAACTTGTATCTAGACAGCGCTGACTCTGGCCCGATACAGCAGGCGATCGCCCTGCCGGTAGCCTACGTGGCTCACTCGCACCAGCTGTCCTTGTGACGGGCTACCTGCCCTAGGCTGGTGTAGCTGGGGGTCAAAGGGCACTTCGGCACCGACTAGCTCGATTGGGGTGATGCCCCAGTGCTTCACCAGGGCTTCTACCGGCCGCACGAGCGGAATCAGCTTTTGAGCGGGTAGATCAGCCCTTTGCTGAGCGGCGTGAACAGCGGTGGGCCACTGCACCAGCCAGGACTCGAGCTGAGCGATCGCCTCCTGCTGCATCTGCTGACGTGCGGCCTCAGCCTGGGTCGCAAGCTGGTTCTGGAGGCGATCGCACTCCTGGCGGAGGGCGCTCACCTGGCTGTTTGCATCAGTAGTGTTATGACCTTCCGCACTATCGTCTGCACTGCGGTCACCTGGAGCAGCGGCAGAGCCAAACGTATTCACCAGCATATCTAACGACACCCCTAGCGTCTTGCTTAGACACTGGAGTGTAGATACTCGCAACCGACTGACCTGTCCCCGCCGCAGGGCGTCAATGGCCGATCGAGAAACGCCGCTGGCCTGGGCCAGCGAGCGGTAGCTGCTGAGCCCCGCTGAAGCCATTAGCGATCGCAATATCGGGCTGTAGTCCGCCTTTAAGTCAGATGCCATACCTTCTGCCCAGCCTAGTGCTCCCTCGCCTAAAACTTCAGATCTAGATCCTCAGGCGGCCGGGTTTGCAGGTCTGAGAGCGATCCGTCAGGGGACGTATTCTGGTCGCGCATCGTCTCGCCCAGGGGGTCGCGGGGTTGGGTTGGAGCCACCGGCTGAGGAGAAGGGGAAGGGGCGACTGGAGCATCTCGATCGCTACCGCTAGGAACGCCGCCCCCCTGGTTGATGATGACGGGCTGATTGGGCCGGGGGTTAAAGGTCTCGAAGGTAACGGCTCTCACAAGAGGCGGGTTTTGACCGTCAGTTACCCTCAGGGTAACCGTCGTGGTGCCCGCTGGAGTCAGCGGCATCGATAGCGCTCCCTGAAGCCCCACGCTACCCGGCGCGGGCAGTAGCTCAACGTTAGCCGTCGATCCGCCTTCGACTCGCCAGGCTACCTGAAAGCCAGGAATTTGCTGCCCTGGTTCTACCGGCACCAGGTATTTAGGCTGGGCATCACGTCCGTTGATGGTGAACGAGGCGATGCGCACCGGGCGCGGCTCGATGCTGACAACCTCGCTCTGCTTAGCAGCGGGCAGCTCGCGATCGCCCAGGTTAACTGGTACTGGCGTCAGCTCAAACTGGTACTGGCCTACGTCGATCATGCCGGTGGGCACTCCTCGGC
>JBARUP010000442.1:0-5681 GCA_049645805.1 Nodosilinea sp. | reverse complement strand
GCCCTAACCGCCCAGCTGCGGACATAATATCAATCTATTGACAATCAGCAGGGATCAGTCATGTTGTCAGCTGTCGAGGCCAAGCCGGATTCAGCCCATCAGAACGTTCACTTTCGCTGTATCGCGGGCTGCACGGCCAAGCACTCGATCTTTGACGTGCTTTATACCTGCCCATCATGCGGCAGCCTGCTAGAGGTGCACCACGAGCGTGAGCCGCTCAAAAGACGCAGCGCTGACCAGTGGAGGCAGCTGTTTGACTCCCGTATTAGCTCCACAGCGTGGCCCTACGGCAGCGGCGTTTGGGGCATGCGAGAGTGGGTCGTCCCTGCCCTGGCTGACGAGAATGTGGTCAGCATGTTTGAGGGCAACACCAACTTGTTTTGGGCCGACAGGTTAGGGAAGCAGCTCGGCGTCCCCGACCTGTGGATTAAGCTCTGCGGCAACAGCCACACCGCTAGCTTTAAGGACCTCGGCATGACGGTGCTGGTCAGCGTGGTCAAGCAAATGATGGCCCAGGGCAGCCCCGTTAAGGCGGTGGCCTGCGCTAGTACCGGTGACACCAGCGCTGCCCTAGCGGCCTACGCGGCCTACGCGGGCATTCCGGCGATAATCTTCTTGCCTGCCGGTAAAGTCAGCACGGCGCAGCTAATTCAGCCGGTCGCCAACGGTGCCCACGTGCTGGCCCTCGACACCGACTTCGACGGCTGCATGAGAATTGTTAAAGACGTCACCCAGGACAATTCAATCTACCTGGCCAACTCGATGAATAGCCTCCGTATCGAAGGCCAAAAGACCGTCGGCATTGAAATTGTGCGCCAGTTTGACTGGCAGGTGCCCGACTGGATCATTATCCCTGTGGGCAACCTGGGCAACATTAGCGCCCTCTACAAAGGGTTTAAGCTGATGATGGATCTGGGGTTGATCACCCGCATGCCCAGGCTAGTGGCGGCCCAGGCGGCGAAGGCCAACCCGTTTTACGAATCCTTCAAAACAGGATTCAAAGAAAAAGTTAGCAAGGTTGCAGAAGACACATTGGCGACCGCGATCAGGATTGGTGACCCGGTTAGCTATGCGAAGGCCACCACCGCGATCGCAGAAACAGACGGCATTGTTGAACAGGCTACCGAAAACGAGCTGGCTGCCGCTGTCGCCGAGGCAGACCTGACGGGTATGTTTACCTGCCCCCACACGGGTGTTGCGCTGGCGGTGTTAAAAAAGCTGGTCAATCGCGGCCTGATTAAACCGAGCGACAGAACCGTGGTGATCAGCACCGCCCACGGGCTAAAGTTCACTGATTTCAAAGTCAAGTACCACGAATCGGCTCTAGAAGGGGTGACTAGCCAGTACGCCAACCCCGCTGTTCACCTACCCGCTGACCCAGATGCTGTAAAAGCTGAAATAGAGCGACGGCTACCGTCGCTCTAAATACAGAAAGCCCTAACATCGCCTGTGGAGAACTTGTCTCAGGGCTAGACCGTATTGGGGCGATCGCGGTTTGAATCGACTCATAGGCCGTGGGTACATCCCCCGCTTCCATAGCGGCGTTGATGTTGGGGCCAAGCACGTAGGCCATGCCCCAGTGGCACATAGCGCAGGTGGGGTCAATCTGGGCGGCGGCGCTAAAGGAGCGATAGGCTTCAGCGTGGTTGAAGCCAAAGGCCAAAACCATGGCCTGGTCGAAGTAACGCTGGGCTCGCTCGCTGCGGGTCGAAATCTGGAAAGTGTAGCTGCCCAGGTCATCGAACAACGGGGCCTGCATAGGGATGACATCGCTGGGGGCGTTACTGCTAGGGGTAGCATCACTCGGAGTCGCCGCCTGGGTAGTGTCAGTGTGAGCAGTTACCGGCAGCATGGGGCTGCACAGGGTCAGCAGCAGGGCCAGCCCGGCTACAGACATGAGTTTAACGAAGCGAATGGTATTTATGCTTAACATCTCCTTGGGGAATAGAGGCTAGACTCAGCTATCGTGGCTGAGCTTTTCGAAAAAATTGCTAGAGCCGTTTTACACCGCCAGGCTGCTTAGCGCAGGGAGATTGTGGGTATTAGTGGGAACGTTAGCAGCCCAAACTTTGAAGTTAAAACCGTAGGGAACTCAGCCTAGTGGGGTACTCCCGAACTCTAGAACCCGATCGAGAAGAACTCGAGAACAGACCACTGACACAGGTTTTACAAATCTGCTAAATCGTTAGCTAGCAGTTTATGGCCCATTCCATAGTTGGCAAGCCCGGCAACGACATCCACTAGGCTGAGTGCAACGGCACCTTTAACGCCAACTAGTCTTAGGGGAGCCAAAAGATTTGGTAACCAGGAGATCACCTCGTTCGCGATCTCTAGGCCGGGTTCATCTTCTTTGGGAATCGTCACCAGGTAACGTGTCGCTAGCCCTGCATCCACGATTGAGAAGGCAAAGAAGATCCCAATCGTGGTTTCGTCGGCGCGCTTTAATCGCTGTAGTTTTACCTCTTTCCCTTTGGCCGCAGCGACCCCCTTACCCATCAGGATGACGACATCGAGCCAGTACACAGCCGTTCTCCAGCCCCACATAACGCGCTCCCAGTACTCTTGCTCATTTTTGCTTTTGGAGACTTTGTGGGCCAGCAGATTGTATGGACGACCACCCGGAAAATCTGGAGAGGAGGGAAAGCTGGCTAACCAGCTAAAGCCGCTAAGCACCAGGCTCACGATCTCGAATCCAAACCCAGCTGTTTTTTCGAAGGGCTGATCTGCACTTTCCGGTACGGAATCTAAGAAGCCAGTGATTACACCGTTAATCACATCTGCTAGCAGTCCAGTATTTCCCCAGTGACGAACTGAGTTCTCACGCGCAGTGTTGTTAGTTGTCTGAATGCTGGCCCTGGGCTCAGCGACTAGCCGAGCGCTAGTTTGAGGGGCAAAATTCAGCGGCGGCTCATTCTTAAAGGGGGTTTCACCGAAAATAAGCTTGGAAACTACCGTCACTGGAATGGCCAGCAGCAAACCAGTCAGATTCAGCAGCGTCAGCTTGCCCCCCCCAATGCGCTTAAATAAGTCAGAGATAAAGGGGATCTTGATTTCTGCGTTTAGCAGATTTTTGAGCTGCGTAACCGCCGCCGCGATCGCATCTAAAAAGCCCAGCGCCAGGTTCTCGACGGCTTCCATCATCTGAATAACGACATCTCTGAGCGTTTCGACCAAAACGACCACAGCCAGCTGCGGTTTGAGAGGATTTGTAATCAACGTTGCAATGGTCTCACCCAGGCCTTCAAATCCTCGCAGTACAGCCCCTACAACGTCTTCAAAGGCTTCAGTAAAGTGGAACAAGAAGTTCTCTAGTTCAGAATCCCCGCTGGTCTGCGTCGCCAACTTAGGTGTGGTTTCAGCATCCTCTTGTTTGGAGCCGCCCAGTAACTTTGATAAGAACCATTCGGCAGCTTCTGGCAGCTCAAATCCAGACTCACGTACCTCCGACGGGTCACCACCCAAAGTCGTAATCAGATGGTTCATCCCTTCCTCGACGGTATCTTGCAGGGTGTCCATAAAATTTGAGACCGGGGCTTTGATGGCTTCTATTTGCTGAGCGGCATAGTCAAATCCGTCGTTGATAGCCCCAACCAGATACCGCTGAGTGTCTAAGATGTCGTCCCAGTTGAACAAAAATTGCAGGAACTCGACGAACTTCTTGATGCCGTTCACTACCTTTTCCACCACCGCTTCAACAAACTCAGCTACCTTTTCGGCGGTGTCAACCACAAAGTCAATGATGCCTTCAGCGGTTTTGACAATGACATGCAAGACATCTTTGACAGCCCCAACCACGACCGATACGGCTTTTTTGATCGCATCTCTAATTCGGCTGCCAAGGCTAATCCGTCTGATCGCACCTACTCGTTGAACACCTTCAATGCCGATCGCAATTGGACGTCCAGTTCCTCCACTGCCGGTGGCTCCTGAATTTTGAGCGACTTCGTTGCTGGTTGCCTGACTGAGCAGCAGAGTAAAATCGTCTTGGCTAATCGCTTCTTCTTGGATGCCACCCTTCCCAAAACTGTTGTCTGGAGCTGAGGCTGATACTAATTTCCGTGCTTGCAGGGTGGCTATCTTTGCAGAAAGCTGCCGCCCATCGGTATTGTCAGGAGTAGGCTCAAACTTTAGCTCCCAGGGCTGGGCGATCGCCGCGCCAGACACGACCCGGCTGGCTGACTGAATCCGGCTACGCCCATTACCACTTGCCACACGGGCACCACGCTTTGCCACAGCGGCATCGTCGGAAAGGGTCACAGTCGCCATTGTCCGCTTAATGGTGCTTTGTACGCTAGCGACGTCCGCTTTGCTATGGGCCTTGCGATCGACAATTAAGCTGCCCTGGGCATCGGTCGCATTCCACAGGGCGTCGTCCTCTAGCTTGGCAATTTGCTGATGCGCCTCTTCATCCGGGAAAATCACCACCTGCTCATTCGGGGCCATTTCGCTAGTGCGAATTTTGAGTCCCGGTGTGTTGAGGCCATCCGCCTCGGAGGTAATCATGATGAAATTCATCTCGTTGGGCTTGAGCGTGACCGACCGCGCCTCATCAATCTCGTGGGTAGTACCCTCGACTTCAATCGTGGTCAGGTCGGTGGCTGAAACCTTTACCTCGCCAGCGCCCGGGTCAAACCGCAGGGTTGTACGATAGGCCGAAAACTCTTCGAAATCATTACCCACCAGGCGATAGTCTTGGCTCAGCTTGGTTGTAAAAGAGCTAAAGACATCTTCAGGGGCGATCGTCTTAAAGATTTTAAGCGAGGAAATCGCATCGTCGCCGACCTGACTTTGTCTCAGATCTGAAACGTTCTCGACAATATCTTCAATCTCCTCTTCTCGTTTCCCTTCGTTCACCTTGAAGTTCACATGTTTGAACAGTGTTACGCCCGTATCTGGCCCTAGTCGAATGGATGATACTTGATCGTTCAAACCTGACAAATCTCGAAAGTCTAGGCTACCTGAAAGGTCGGTATCACCTTCAGAGAAGACCCACGTTTTCCCCCAGTAGGCTACGTTTTCATACAGAGCAACTTCTCCTGATTCCAGTTTGCCAACCAATCCTTCATTTTCGAATATTTTCCCCGGAGACCTTCTCTCTGCCTGTCCAATTCGGATGGATTGGGGAAAAGCACCGAGTCGTGAGAGTCTGACGTCTGGCAGGTCAGCATAGCACTTTTGAGATGTGCCCTTAAAACCATTGTCCTGATATAGGGTAACGGCTGTATTTTGGCTGATGCGTAGCTCTTTAAACTGTTTCGAAAAGCGAGATAGGTCTTCAACTTCCTGTTTAAGGATAACCGCAGCATTATCAATAGCGACCAGCTCAATTTCACCTTCGCGCAAGGGGCGATTTACGGATGGAACCAGGGCTGCAACTTCTGCGGCATTGAGGGCCGTACGGTAGATGCGAAGGTCTTCGAAATAGCCAGTTGGCGTATGCCTTGTGTAATGACCTAACTTCACATCAACGCCACTATTGATGTTAGCAACACCTGTTTTGGATGCACCTTCCGCCACCAGTGTTCCATCGAGGTAGACCTTCACTTTCTTTCCTTCTCTGACAAGGGTGATATGATGCCATTTTTTATCAGGTAAGTTCGACAAACGGCGAGTTTTAGCTATTGCATAGTTCTTGCCTTTGCTGTTTTCATCGACTTCAAAGGTTAACATTTTTCCTTTGT
>JBARUP010000441.1:0-3904 GCA_049645805.1 Nodosilinea sp. | reverse complement strand
CTCTTGAATGCAAATCGCGCGACCCCAAGGCAAAGCCCAATGCCCTGCGACGTCAGGGACGGCTGCCAGTCGTGCTGTATGGCCACCAGGGCACCGAGTCGATGTCGCTGACCGTCGACCAGCATGCGGCTGATATGATGCTGCGCAAGGCTGCGGTCAACAACACTATGATTGACCTGCAAATTCCCGATATGTCGTGGAACGGCAAAGCGCTGCTGAGAGAAGTTCAGACCCATCCCTGGAAAAACTTTGTCTATCACCTGAGCTTTTTTGCGGTTAAAGCTCAAGATGAGGTGGAAGTGGGCGTTGCGCTTAATTTTGTTGGCGAGCCTACGGGCGTTGAGAATGAAGGTGGCGTTCTCAACACCGAAGTCAACGAAGTGACCGTCAAGTGTAAGGTGATCAACATCCCTGAAAGTATTGATGTGGATGTCTCTGGCCTCGCTGTAGGAGATTCACTGACCGTAGCCGACCTGAAGCTGCCCGAAGGCGCTGTGGTGGTAGGCGATGCTGACCAGGCGATTGCAACCGTGCTTCAGGGTCGTAAGGCCGAGAGTGAAGACGATGCTGCTGCTGAGGCTGCAGTCGAGCCCGCAGCGCCAGTGGAAGAATAATTGTGTAGGCACTAGCCGTCGGTCTGTAGTCGTAAGTGCAGGCCTAGCAGGAGGGGCTGTAGGCCACGGGGTCAGCCTCTCTGTAGCTAGAGCATGTCTAGCAATAGTAGTAAGCCGTCTTGAGTAGGTAGGTAATGACCGCTTCCGCGCTCCCTGATTTGGTTCAGCAGATGTGTCAGCCGGGATTTTACCCTCACCCGGTGGCTGAGCCAGTGCGCCTGCTGCAAACCCACTGCTCCTACGTACTGCTGACGGGCGACTACGCTTACAAACTGAAGAAGCCGGTGAATTTTGGCTTCCTTGACTACTCCACCCTAGAGAAGCGCCACCACTTTTGTCAGGAAGAACTGCGCCTGAACCAGCGGGGGGCTGGGCCGCTTTACCTCGACGTAGTTTCTATTGGTCAGGCCGAAGATGCTTATTGCCTCGGCAGCGACACGCCCGTAGAATATGCCGTCAAAATGGTGCAGTTTCCCCAGGCTGCTTTGCTCAGCGCCCTGTACGATCGCGGCGAACTTACCGCCGCCCTGATGGCAGATCTGGCGGTAGCGGTGGCTGACTTTCACCTGGGGGCCGAAACTAGCGATCGCATTCGCAGCTTTGGATCAGTAGAGCAAATTCGCCAAGCCTTTGACGAAAACTATGCCCAAACCGACGGCTACATTGGCGGTCCCCAGACCCAGGCTCAGTTCGACGCAACCAAAGCCTACACCGACAGCTTTTTTGATACCCAGGCAGAGCTGTTTGAGCGGCGGGTTGCCCAAAACTGGATTCGCGCCTGCCACGGCGACCTGCACTTAAACAACATCTGCTACTGGCAGGACCAGCTCTACCTATTTGACTGCATCGAGTTTAACGAATCCTTCCGCTACGTCGACGTGATGTACGACGTGGGCTTTATTGTGATGGACTTGCTCTCTAAGGACTGCCCCGAGCTGGCGATCGCGTTCTTAAACCACTACGTAGAGTACACGGGCGACTGGGAGGGGGTACAGCTTTTGCCCCTTTACGTCAGTCGTCAGGCCTACGTGCGCGCTAAGGTAACCTCATTTTTGCTGAATGACCCGACGGTAGATGATGAGACCAAGCGCCAGGCATCGGAGACAGCAGCAGGCTACTACCGCCTCGCTTGGTCGGCATGCCAGCCTCAAAGCGGTGCCGTTTACATGATGACGGGCCTGTCGGGATCAGGTAAATCTACCACCGCTCGGCTGCTGGTCGGTCAAACCAATGCCATTCATCTGCGCAGCGATGCGGTGCGTAAGCATCTAGCCGGAGTACCCCTAGACCAGCGGGGTGATGACAGCCTCTACACTCCTGAAATGACGGCGAAAACCTACGATCGCCTCCTCACTCTAGCTACGGCTCTAGCTCAGTCGGGGTACGCGGTTATCCTCGATGCCAAGTACGATCGCCAGGCGCTGCGACAGAGCGCTATTGAGCGCGTGCAAGCCGCTGGGCTGCCCCTGATGATTTTGTACTGCACGGCTCCCACAGCGGTACTAGAGCAGCGAGTGCGCGATCGCGCAGGCGACATCGCCGATGCCACAGTAGCGGTGCTTCAGCGTCAGCACATGGAGCCATTTACAGAAGCTGAGCAGGCCTTGGTTCGAGCGATCGATACAACCCAGGCCGTGCCTCCTCAGCTAGCGGCTATAGTTTAGTGGCTATAGTAGGAGCACAGGGCAGGGGCACAGACACTTGGCGCTGCTCCAATAGCCTTCCAGAGGGGACGAACCGGTGGCCGACAAAATTATTCCCACAGCGCTGAAAATTTGGCTGGCTTTCTTATTCCTGTTTGTGCTGCTGGGGTACAAAGTGGTGCCCAGCATTGTGCTAGGGGCCATCGCCGGGTTTGCCGGCGGTACCATTCAGGCCTGGTGGAATACCCCCGGCGGCGAACCCTCCGCGCCCATAGAGCTGCCTGCTCCTCTACGCAAGCTCAATCCTAAGCGATTACCCCTGGCCAACCTGCTCAAGCGAAGCACCACAACCCGTCTACCTCGACTGCCCCGAGCGCGTCGGTAACCCCAAGGCTAGTGACTAACAGCCTGCCGGTGGGCATACTGAGCGGTGACCATTTGCGATCGCCTCAGCATGGAACGAGCGTACTGGCTGGCCTGGTCTCAGGCCAAGGGTCTAGGCCCAATTTTACTAAAGCGTCTGCGCAGCCACTTCGGCACTATGGCCGCCGCCTGGCACGCCAGCGGGGCTGACCTGCTAGAGGTCGAAGGCATTGGTCTGGGCCTAGGGGCCAGTATGGTGGAGTACCGGCAAAAGGTGTCACCCCTGGCGCTGTTGACCAATTACGAACAGCAGCACGCTAACTTTTGGACTCCTGCGGATGCTGAGTACCCAGCGCTGCTGTACGAGATTGTCGATCCGCCACCGGTTGTTTTCTACCGTGGCCAACTGGAGCTAGCTAAGGCGCTGCAGGCTATGCCTTCGGTAGGCGTTGTGGGAACTCGCAAACCCTCAGACTACGGCCAGCGCTGGACTCGCCGCCTGACCCAGCAGCTAGCCGGTCACAACGTGATTGTGGTTTCGGGGCTAGCGAAAGGGGTGGATCGCTACGCCCACCAGCAGACCCTCGACAGCAGCGGTTTGACAATTGCGGTACTGGGGACGGGAGTTGACCAAGTGTATCCCTTAGCCAACCGCGACCTCCACGATCGCATTGCCCGGCAGGGTCTTTTACTCAGTGAGCACCCCAACGGCACTCCTCCCGACCGGGCTCACTTTCCCCGCCGCAACCGAATCATTGCCGGTCTGAGTCGAGCTGTGGTCGTCACCGAAGCCCCAGCCCGGTCGGGGGCGCTCATTACGGCGCAGCTAGCCAATGACTATGGCCGCGACGTGTTTGCGGTACCGGGCTCGCTAGACAACCCCAATAGCGCCGGCTGCCTGGGGCTGATTAACCAGGGTGCTCAAATGATCTTGGACGACACAACGCTGATTGTGGCGCTGGGGCAGCTGCCCCAGCTTGGCCCCTTAGAGCTAAAACCCAGGGGCGACCGCCAGGATAGTGATATTACCACTCCGACGCCACCGCTTTCGGCGGCCATGGCCCAGGTGCTAGCCGTCATCACCAGCGACCCCGCCACCCTCGACAGTTTGGTTGAGGCGATCGCTCAGCCTACTGGCGAGGTACTGGCAACCCTGGTGCAGCTAGAACTCATGGGCCTGGTAATCCAGCTGCCGGGCATGCGCTATCAGCGCTGCTAGCCTTCATCCCAGGGGGACTGATTGCAGCACTGCTGCAAAAAATCAAACCGCAGGCTGCCTAGCTG
>JBARUP010000440.1:0-4310 GCA_049645805.1 Nodosilinea sp. | reverse complement strand
GCTGGCCGGGTTAGAAGGGCGTACCCACCATGATGAATTTTGTTTGGTTACTGGCGGTTGAAGCCGCTGAAACAGTTGAAGAGGGCGGTGGCCTGTTTGATTTAGACGCCACTCTGCCGCTAATGGCCGTGCAATTTGTGCTGCTAGCAGTGGCGCTCAACGTTCTATTTTACAAGCCCCTGGGCAAAGTCTTAGATGAGCGTGATGGCTACATCAGCGGTAATCACGTTGATGCAGCAGAACGCTTGGCTAAGGCTGAGAAAATTTCTAAGCAGTATCAGCAAGAGCTAGCAGAAACCCGTCGCCAAGCCCAGACGGTTATTGCCGAGGCCCAGGAAGAGGCTCAGAAAACTGCGGCTCAGACCGTCGCTGCGGCTCAGCAAGAGGCTCAGGCTCAGCGAGAGCAAGTACAGTCTGAGCTCGATGAGCAAAAGAATCAGGCAATGGCTACTTTAGAGCAGCAGGTGGACGGCCTGAGTCGGCAAATTTTAGACAAGCTGCTGGGCTCCTTGGCAGCCTAGGCTATTGGTGATAATGGGGTGGCTGCGGCCTTACCCAGAGTTGCCCGCGTCGTTGACGGAAATTAGGGATATGACTATCGGTTGGTTACTAGCGGCGGAAGCAGGTGGTCTTGGAGTTGATTTCAACATCTTAGAGACTAACTTGATTAATTTGGTCATTATTATCGGCGTGCTGTATTACTTCGGCGGCAAGTTCTTAGGCAAAACTCTATCAGCTCGCCAGTCAGAAATTAAGACGGCCATCGTCGAGGCCGAGCAGCGTAAGCAAGAAGCCGCTGCCGCGCTGGCAGAGCAGCAGCAAAAGCTGGCCCAGGCGCAGGAAGAAGCTAAAAGGATTTTGGCTGAATCCCACACTACAGCAGAGCGCAGTCGCGACGAGATTCTGAAACAGTCTCAGATCGATGTAGAACGCATGCGGGCTAATGCCGCTCAAGATCTTTCCTCTCAGGAGGCTCGGGTGATGCGAGAACTGCAGGAGCGCATTGCTGCTCTGGCCATTGAGCGCAGCGAAGTCGCTCTACCAGAGCGGCTAAATGAGGACATGCAGCGACGTCTGGTTGATTCCAGTATTGCCCTGCTTAAAGGAGAGTAGACATGAGCGACATAACACTAGGTTCTGAAATTGGCGGCCCCTACGCCAAGGCGCTGATGTCTGTTGCTGAAGACAACAACGCGGTTGACCAGGTAGGCAGCGAAGTTGCCGATCTGCTACAGGTGCTGGCTAGTTCTGAAGAGCTAACTGTTTTCTTATCTAACCCGCTGATGTCTGCTGAAGCTAAAAAGGGAGTGCTGAACCAGATTGCCGAAGGGAAAATAAGCGGGTTTCTGCTGAACTTTCTTAAGCTGCTGGTTGACCGCGGTCGAATAGCTTTTTTGAAGCCTGTGCTTCAGCAGTATCAGGCCCTGCTGCGAGAGCGGAATCAAACCGTCTTAGCCGATGTTACCTCTGCCGTCGAGCTGTCTGACGAACAGCAAAATGCGATTCGCGATCGCGTCAAGACTATGACTGGTGCAAATAGCGTAGAGCTGTCAATACAAATTGACCCCTCTCTGATTGGGGGGCTGGTTATCAAAGTTGGCTCCAAGGTGATCGACGCTAGTTTACGAGGGCAGCTTCGTCGTATCGGTATGCAGCTAACGGCTACCGCCTAGCGGTAGCGACCAAAGTTTGCCCTTGGGTGGGGCAGTTTCTCTGACTCGTGTTTATGTAGGTTTATCCAGAGCAAGTCCTATGGTTAGTATCAGACCTGACGAAATCAGCAGCATTATTAAGCAGCAGATTGAGCAGTACAACCAAGAAGTTAAAGTCTCCAACGTGGGGACAGTGCTGCAGGTGGGTGACGGTATCGCGCGCATCTACGGCCTTGAAACGGCTATGTCCGGCGAACTGCTGGAGTTTGAGGACGGCACTGTAGGGATCGCCCTCAACCTAGAGGAAGATAACGTCGGTGCGGTGCTGATGGGCAACGGCATCGATATTAGAGAAGGTAGCTCCGTTACTGCTACCGGCAAGATTGCGTCGGTGCCTGTGGGTGAGGCTATGCTAGGCCGCGTGGTAGACGCTCTAGCTCGCCCTATCGACGGCAAAGGCGATATTCAAACTAGTGAATCCCGTCTGATTGAATCTCCTGCCCCAGGCATCATCGCTCGTAAGTCGGTGTATGAGCCAATGCAAACCGGTATCACCGCCATCGACGCCATGATTCCCATTGGCCGGGGCCAGCGTGAGCTGATCATTGGTGACCGTCAGACCGGCAAGACCGCGATCGCGATCGATACCATCCTTAACCAAAAGTCTGAGGATGTTGTCTGTGTCTATGTGGCCATCGGCCAGAAGGCTTCCTCCGTAGCCCAGACCGTAGACGTGCTGCGCGAGCGCGGCGCTCTTGATTACACCATTGTTGTAATGGCCAGCGCTGATGATCCTGCTCCCCTCCAGTATCTAGCGCCTTATACGGGTGCTAGCCTGGCCGAGTACTTTATGTACAAGGGCAAGGCCACTCTAATTATTTACGATGACCTCACCAAGCAGGCCCAGGCCTATCGTCAGATGTCGCTGCTGCTGCGTCGTCCGCCCGGCCGCGAAGCCTACCCTGGAGATGTTTTTTATCTGCACTCTCGTCTGCTAGAGCGGGCGGCTAAACTCAGTCCTGAACTGGGTGAAGGCAGCATGACTGCGCTGCCAATTATTGAGACCCAGGCGGGTGACGTATCGGCTTACATCCCAACCAACGTAATTTCGATTACCGATGGCCAGATATTCTTGTCTTCTGACCTGTTTAACTCAGGTCTGCGCCCCGCTATCAACGCCGGTATCTCCGTGTCTCGAGTTGGCTCTGCAGCCCAGATTAAGGCCATGAAGCAGGTAGCCGGTAAGGTGAAGCTGGAGCTGGCTCAGTTTGACGAACTGCAGGCTTTTTCTCAGTTCGCCTCTGACTTAGATACCGCTACCCAGAAGCAGCTGGCTCGTGGTCAGCGCCTGCGCGAGCTGCTGAAGCAGCCGCAGTACTCTCCTCTGCCGGTGGAAGAGCAGGTGGCAATCATCTATGCTGGTATCAATGGCTACATGGACGAAGTGCCAGTGGATCAGGTATCGGCTTTCTCTAAATCTCTGCGCGACTACCTCCGCAACAACAAGCCCAAGTTCGCGGAACTGATTCGTAGCGAGAAGAAGCTCACTGACGCCAGCGAAAGCATTCTTAAGGAAAGCATTGCCGAGGCGAAGCAAGCCTTTATGGCGGCAGTCTAATCTCCTGTTCTGCTGAGGGGCGATGCCCAGATCGCGTCTCAGCACCTCGACGACCCCTTAGGGATCCACTATGCCTAACCTAAAAGCGATTCGAGACCGCATTAAGTCCGTCAAAAATACCCGTAAGATCACCGAAGCTATGCGCCTAGTGGCCGCAGCTAAGGTGCGTCGCGCCCAGGAGCAGGTGATTGCTACTCGCCCCTTTGCCGATCGCCTGGCCCAGGTGCTCTACAGCCTCCAAAGCCGCCTCCGGTTTGAAGAAGCCGATCTGCCTCTGCTGAAACAGCGTGACGTTAAAACCGTTGCGCTACTGGTGATCTCCGGCGATCGCGGCCTCTGCGGCGGCTACAACACCAACGTCATTCGTCGAGCCGAAATCCGGGCTAAGGAGCTGTTAGCCGAGGGCGTTGACTACCGATTTATCTTAGTAGGACGCAAAGCTAACCAGTACTTCAAGCGTCGTGAACAGCCTATTGAGGCCAGCTTCATCGGCATGGAGCAGATTCCAACTGCCGACGAAGCATCGACCATTGCCGACGAGATGCTCTCGCTGTTTCTATCAGACGAAGTCGATCGCGTCGAGCTGGTTTATACCCGGTTTGTGTCGCTGATCAGCTCTCGTCCGGTGATCCAAACGCTGCTACCCCTCGATCCTCAGGGGCTAGAAGTCTCCGACGACGAGATTTTCCGCCTGACTACCCGGGCTGGAGTCTTTCAGGTGGAACGTGAGAAGGTCAATGCGCCAACTCCGACGGAGTTCCCCCAGGACATGATCTTTGAGCAAGATCCGGCGCAGATCTTAGATGCGCTGCTGCCTCTATACCTGAACAACCAGATTCTTCGCGCGCTGCAGGAGTCGGCGGCGAGCGAGCTGGCGGCCCGCATGACCGCTATGAACAACGCCAGCGACAACGCTAAGGAACTGGCCAAGTCGCTCAACTTGACCTACAACAAGGCTCGCCAGGCTGCTATTACTCAGGAAATTCTGGAAGTGGTGGCAGGGGCGAACTCCCTAGACTAAGCGGGGAAACCTAAAAACA
>JBARUP010000439.1:0-10274 GCA_049645805.1 Nodosilinea sp. | reverse complement strand
TGAAAGCACGACGTCCCAGCGGTCGGACTCAAGAGCGGTACGAAACTCATCGGCGGTTTGCACCTGAGTCCAGCGAGGAGCAAACCCAGCCTGACGCAGCTCCCGCAGCAGCAGCAGTAAATCGTCGTCGGAGTCTTCTACAATTAGCACCCGCAAGGGGGCAGAGGCGATCATGGCAGGGTGGGTGGCAGCTTACTTAGCAATACCCAATACAGGCCAAGCTGGCGCACAGCTTCGGTAAATTCATCAAATAGGGCAACCAAATAGGGCAGCTAAAAACTCTAGCCCACTGTTCTTGGCCCAGGCTGGGTCAAGCAGTACAACTTCAGCAACGCTAGCTTGCCACAGCCCTAGGGCCTGAGCTGGCGTAGCAGCCTTAACACAGCGATGGATCAAAGGGTCAACAGCGGGACTTTGACCAGGCACCTCTCTTTAGACTACCCCGGTTGTCCCAGGGTGGTGATGTAAATTGCCGCTTCGTCAGGCGGAATGCCCAGCACCTCATTGACCTGGTCGTCGTAAAAGCCGCCGATGCCGCTTACCCCCAGCCCCAGCTGAATAGCGGCCAGACTTAGCCGCTGGCCCAGGTGCCCGGCATCAAGATGCAGGTAGCGGTAAACGCGATCGCCGTAGGCTGCCACGGCTCCGGCCAGATCGGCGGTGTGAAACACCACAGCGGCGGCATCGCGGCCTAGCTCTTGGCCCAAGCACAGGTAGTGCAGCTCGCGGCGAAAATTTTTGAAGCGCACCTGCCGCAGTTCTTCGCTCCGAGGAGCGTAGTAGTAGCAGCCCTCGTCGAGGCCTTCAACGCCGCAGGCTACAACAAAGGTATGCACCAGACTGCGATCGCCGTAGTCAGGGTCAACGTCAAAGCCCTGGTCACGGTAGTGGTGGGGCTGGTAGGTAAAGTCTAAAATTTGCTTCAGCAGCCCTAGTGATATTGACCCGCCGCTAAAGCGACGGGTCGAGCGCCGGTTAAACAGGGTGGTTTCAAGCTGCTCCAGGTGCGGCCCCCAGTCAATCGGCGCGCTGCTAGTGGGCACCCGCAGACCAAAGGGCAGATTGTACTTATCTTCTAGGGTATCGACGGGCTGAGGCGTATCGCCAGCGGGGCGTATGGTCCAGCGGGGCGTATCGGCGGCGGGGGCGATCGCCGTGATCTGGTGAAAGTAGTGCAGCAGCTCGCCGTCGGGCACTGAAGAGAACTGGGTTTGAGGCGATGTGGCAAAGGCTACCTGAGCACAGGGCAGATTCTGCTCCACCGTCAGCAGATCGGCTATGGGCAGCACCGCTAAGGCACCTTCTTCGGCGGAGTCAAGGTAAAGCAGCTCGGCCACGGCGCGATCGGCAAAGCTAGCGATTAGGTGAGGGCGATAGTCGCTTAGGGTGCTAGCCAGCTCCAGATTGCCCAGCAGGTGACCTGTATCCAGGCAAATACGGCGGTAGGCGCGGTCCTGATAGCGCCAGGCCGATCGATAGAATACTCCTGTCACGACTAGGGCCAGGTGGGTAGCCTCTAGGGCTGGATGCCAGAAACAGGCTCGCTGCAGCCCCTGCCAAACGTGGTCTTCCCAGTAGCGCCAGAGAGTATGGCTGCGGGCCTGATAGTTGTACAACCCAGCTGGCAGCAGCCGAGTGCCGCGAGAAACAAGGTAAACCTCTGCCGGATACAGCCCTCCTGCCGACGGTGCCGATCGCAGATAAAAGGTTTGCCCTGTCGCTGTAGGAAACTTAGCCGTTAGCCCATAGGTATTGATCAGCAGCCGCGACAGCCGCACCCAGTCGGCTGCTTCAGCGGCCTGGCGACTCTCTTCTAGGTAGGGCTTGAGGTCAACCTCGACCCCCACCCGGTAGGTTTTGTAAGGACTGGGCTGGTGGCTGTAGTCGAGGGGACGAGCCTGAGTCGCCAGGGTCTCGGGGGCGTACTTAGTACGGCTGTGGTAGTGCTGGGCAATGGAAACCAGGGCGTCGGGCATAGCCGGAGGAATGGATGGCAAGAGTCGCAGGCCGCAACTGACGGCTGCGATCAGTGTAGCCTAAGGGGTGGAAGTGGCTGTGGGCCAGCGGCTACAGTGGCACTAGGGAAACGCTAGGGCCGTCGTTAGACGCGGGCGTAAATGTTGATAGCCGCTGCCCTAACCCCTTGAAGTATCAGGTATCCTAGGCATATTCCATTATGACGGTCCTGATGAGGCAGCCCATGCGTTCCCTGGCCGATGTTCCTCGCCCCCTGTTGTTGCTGGCGCTGATGATGATCAGCGGTGGGGTGGTGATGTGGCCTGCTCCGGAACGGGCTGCTGCGCAAGCTGATTCAGACCGCCTCACTTCAGAAGTGCTCATGGCCCAGGCGGCTACCGCTGCCGAGCTAGAGCGACTGAGCTCCGAGGCCGATCTGGCCTTTCGCCGCGCCACCACGCTGTTTTTTGTCATGCTGGGCACCCTGCTGCTGCTGCTAAGCGTAGGGGTGGTGATGCTGTGGCTGATGCGGCGATCGGTGATTCAAGAAGTCTCTGTCGTAGTGCGCAACCAGATCAACGACATCACCGATCTAGAGACTAAGATTCAAACCGCTACCCGCGACCTCGACTATATTTTGGTTCAGGCCAAGGAGCGGGCCGCCGAGCTTGACAGCCGCACCGATCGCTTTCAGGAGGAGGCCGTCACTAAAAAGCAGGTGCTGAATCGCCTGGTAGACGACCTAGCCGAGTTTAAGGCCCGCACTATTAACGACTGGCAGTCAACTCTGGGCGATTTGCAGGTCAAGCTTGAGAGCACTGAGGCCAACTTTGTCGGTCACCTGACCGGTCTGCGCCAGACCGCTGACAATGAGATCACGACCCTGCGCAAAGATACCCAGCTCCAGCGCGACGTGGTGTTTCGCACCCTAGAAGAAAATCAGACCGGCTTCTTGCGCGACGTCAACCGCCTGCGCAGCGATGTGGAAGTGCAGCAGGATGCGGTGCTGCAAAAGATTGGCAACGCTGAAATCAGCTTTACCGACCAGATGGGCACGATGACTCTGGCCATGCAGGAGGAGCGCGATCGCGTTATGGTTGCTCTGGCCGATCTGCGTCAGCAGCTAACGACTCAGGCCAGCGACCAGGTCGATCGCCAGGCTGCTACCATTGCTGAAGCGCTAGAGACCCTGCGCCAGAATAGTCTGGGCCAGCTGCAAAACCAAACAGAGGAGATTGGCCGTCAGCTAGGCGACCTACAGGTCAGTGCCTTAGGTGAGCGCGATCTGGCTCTGCAAACCATTCAGCGCTCTATTGATGAATTTACTCAGCGCTTTGCTAACCTGCGCACCGAGGTTGACAACCAGCGCAGCCGCATTTTGGCCGACTTGGGTCGTCAGGCCGACGAGTTTCTGGCCCAGTTTGGCGGCCTCAAGATCGATATTGAAAAACGACAGGATATGCTGCTGGGCGACCTGCGCCAGGCGGCGGACGAGGCGCTGGAACGGTTTGCCAACACCCGCAGCGAGGTCGATGCCCGCCAGCAGAATACCCTTGACGACTTTCAGCGCACCGCTCAAGCATTGCAGAACCAGCTAGGCCAGATGGGCACAGAAGCCGAGATTCAGCGCTCGACTCTGCTGAGCGATCTTGAAGCGACCGCCAGCGCCTTTCGCCAGCAGGTGCAGGTGCTGCAAGAAAGCACGGGCGAGCAGCAGATTCAAATCATTGACGGGCTGCGGGCGATGGAGTCCGCCTTTACTGAGCAGCTGAACCAGGTGCGCGAGACTATCTTCACCCGCCGCGATCGCGTGCTCGACAAAATAGACAGCTTCGACACCCGCCTTAGCGAAGATCTGGCTGGCCTAGGTACCACCACCGCCGAGCGTGAGGCCGCCGCCCGCTCCCAGCTCGACGGCCTGATGGCCGAGATGGCCGAGCGCTCGGACCGGCTCGAAGCCGACATTGAGGCGGGGCGCGAGGTTACCCTGGGTCGCCTAGGCGACTTGCAGCAGAGCTATCGGGTGCGCCTAGAGGCAATTGCGGCTGAGGCTCAGCACCAAAAAGACGACATCATGCAGCGACTCGGAGAGGTATCGCCCCAGTACCTGGCCGACTCTTTTATGAGCGAGGCAAGGCAGCAGTTTGCCACCGTCACCGACAAGCTTACCCGGCTCGAAACCAACCGACCCCAGCTGTTTCTTACCGCTGATGAGTACATCGGTCGGGGCGATCGCTACCTAGCTGAGGGTGACTCTGCCTTAGCGGTGGCCGAGTACGATAAAGCCCTGGAGATTCAGCCCGTCAATACTCAGGTCTGGCTCAGCCGAGCCCAGGCTCAGCAGGCGCTGGAGCAGCTCGAAGGGGCGATCGATTCCCTCAACCACGCTCTGGTTCTAGAGCCCAAGCATACCGGGGCGCTAATGCAGAAGGGGCTGATTCTTCGCGAGCTGCGCCGCCACGAAGACGCCCTAGGGGTATTTGACCAGCTCACTGAGATTACCCCCGATGACGCTAAAGTCTGGCTTAACCGGGGCATGGCCCTGAGCCGTCTGAAGCGCCGCGAAGACGCCATCACCGCCTTTGATCGCGCCCTTGAAATTCATCCCGAATACCACGAAGCCTGGGTAAACCGGGGCGTGTCCTACGGCATTTTGCAGCAGCACGAAGAAGCCTTTAACTCCTTCGACAAAGCGGTAGAGTACCAGGCTAATGACGCGATCGCCTGGCTCAACCGGGGCCTATCGCTGATCGAGCTAGAGCGCTACGACGATGCCCTAGCTAGCTTTGACAAAGCCACTCGGTTCAATCCCGACTCCCCCAAGGGCTGGGATAATCGGGGCCTAGCTTTAGTTAAACTAGGTCGCGATGAGGACGCCGTTAAGAGCTTCGATCGCGCCATTGCCATCGACTCTGACTATCCCAAGGCTCATTATCACAAAGCTCTCTGCTACGCCCTTCAGCGCCAGTTTGACAACGCCATGGAATCCCTGCAGCAGGCGGTGCGCCTTGACCCCGACTACCGAGAAGAGGCCCGCACCGAGCCCGCTTTCGACGAACTCTGGAGCGACAACTGGTTCCGCGAACTGGTCGAGAAGTAGACAAGCTGCCTTACCTACTGGGGGTTAGCTCTGGCGCGCTCAGTGGGTTGCTGGCAAGGCTATACCCCGTCTTCCTGAAAAATTAGGAATGACGGGGCATGACATCTATAGACTAGCTTCTTGGTCAGGGATTAGACTCTAGAGCCATCTAGGTTAGCTCAGGGCTAACCTCTGGCCGGGAATTTGGCCCGCTGCGCACCGAAACCGTACCCGACCAGTTGGTCAGGGTAGTTTCGTCTCGGTAAAGACGAGGGGTACTGCACAGCAGCTGCCAAGCTTCTCTAGCCGTCAGCACATAGCCCATGCGATCGGGGTAGTGCTGCTGCAGAAGCTCTCTCACCTGGGGATAGTAATGGGAGTTCAGCCCCGGAAAAATGTGGTGCTCCGCATGGTAAGAGAAATTGAGATGCAGCCAGTCGATAATCTTCGGCATTTGAATCGACACGCTGTTTACTAGCGGATCGTTAACTTCTGTCAGCGGACAGGCTAGATGATTGGTGAAGATATAGCCGATTAGTCCTGCATAACCGAGGCTAATGGGTAAGAAATAGGCCAAGCACAGACGGACCGGGCTGAAACCTAAATAGGCCACGATACAAGCATGGAGCAGCGTGACAAATGCTAGCTCTAGGGCAATTGTCCAGCGCTCTTTGGGTTTAACAGTAAACGCGGCGGGCACGTAATCGACCTTAGCACTATTAAATAAAAGTACTGACGTAAGATTGCGAAATGTATGGACTCCCCAGGACATAGTCAAGCCCAAGAGTAGCCCCAGCGGGGTTACATCCATAGAAGGCACAAAGGCATTTTGAATCCGTTTGCCCCAGGTATTGGGCTGATCATACATATAGTTTCGATCGGGGTCGGCTAGGGTATTTGTGGTGCTGTGGTGAATGCGATTGTGAATAATTCGCCAGAACGTAGGCGGCGTCCACAGAAGAGCAAGTCCTAGCAAACCAAGCACGTAGGCTACTTTAGGTCTGCGTAGAACGCTGCCGTGCAGCAGATCGTGGCTGCTGAAGAGTAAGACAATGACGCTGTTGCCCATGATCACTGCTACCGGCAGATAGAGCACTAGCTGAACTATAGAGCTTAGATCTAGCTGCCTAGCCAAACTCCATCCCAGCCCCAAAATAACTAAATTTGCAATCAGCGCAATCAGCTTGCTTGAGTCGGGTGCAAAGGCTTCCTTCGGCAAAAAAGGGCGCAGAGTTTTGGCATAGGCTGCTTGAGGTATTAGAACCCTTTCTGCAATGTCATAGCTCATGAAATTTCTCTACTTTGTCAATTTATGTTTGATCAGGTTTTGCATTTTGGAGGATAGCTTTATAGTATTAAAAGCATCCCAATCATCACGTCTTGACAGAGTTGGCTTTGCGATCAGCACCCTGTTAAGAAGGGTTAAAAATCTTTCTTCGAAAAGTAAATACCTCTTTTCATTTTGATTATCTAACGACCAACCCGACTACTCTGGTGATGTCTATGAAAGCCCTGTCAGAACTCAAGCGATTAGCGCTTGTGGTGCCCGAAACCGTGCTTTTTGGCCCTAGCTACGCTCAGTTTTTCTTCTTGTCAAGAAATAACAGTTCTCTAGAGGCGGAGGCAACTTGGAAGCAGTTTACCCAGTCCCAAAACCCCTACTATGAGTGGTTCTTGAGACACTATCCTCCGGCTCCTATCCGTCAGCTTTGGGCAACGGTTTATCCAAAGCTGAGAGATCGGGTCAAGGGAATTGCGACCCATTACAATGTCTCCAACGACTTCTATAGACTTTTTCTTGATCAAGACTATGCGTTTTATACCTGTGGGGATTTTCTCGAGCAAGATGACTCCCTAGAGACGGCCCAGAAGCACAAGGCTAACTTCATTTTGAATTTGATTGCCCCCCGGCCCGGAGAGCGGATCTTAGACTTGGGCTGCGGCTGGGGTTCAATGCTCAAGCGAGTCTACCAGCATACAGGAGACCGAGCGTCTCTCTGGGGGTATACTCTCTCAGCAGAGCAAAAGCAATTTATCGACGAAACCTATGGTCTTAATGTCGAGCTGAAGGACGTGGTCACCACTGACTACGCTCCTGCCAGCTGGGACAAGATTTACTCCATTGGCTTCATGGAGCACGTGCCTAAAAACCAGCTGCTGCCGCTGGCAAAGAAGCTAGCGGCGGCAGTGAAGCCCACCGGGCATCTAGTTCACCACTTTTTCTGCCAGATGACGTCAGCCCCCCCGGCTAGAATGCTGGCTGGCGGTGCCGACGTGTTTCCAGGCATTGAGCTAGCCACCTGGCAGCAGCACGTCGAGACCTTTGAGCAGGCTGGGCTGCGGGTCGCTCACCACTCTATCCACGACTATCGGCCTACCATTAAAGCCTGGTACGACCGGCTGGCCGCCCATCAAACCGAGGCTGTTGAGCTGGTGGGAGTGCGAACCTACAACCGCTATCTGTGCTACCTGGCCGAGGCCTGGCGACTGTTCGACGATCGCGACCTGCTGCTGATGCGGTTCGTGCTCACCCGCCAGGATGCTCCAGTGCTGTGGAGGTCATCGCTCTACAGTGGCGCTAGCGAAAGTCACCTCAACAGACCAGAGCCGGTCTTGCAAGCAGTTTAGGTGTAGAGCAGCTTCGCTATAGATCTGGGCATTGTGGCTAGAGGAGACTCTTTCCCAATCGAAGCCGCTGGGCCTAGGCCAATACTCCAAAGCATAGAAATATGACTAAAATGCTGATGCTGCATCTGGCACAATTTTGGTAAATATCGCGCTTTGGGTATTGGCCACAGGGGCGCTGGCCCTGGCCGCCGTAGAGATTTTTCTGCGGGCCAGGTACGGCCTGGGCGACCCGCCTCTTTACGTCGCTGATGCTCGCACCGGCTACCGGCTAGCTCCTCACCAGAATCTGCGGCGTCGGGGCAACCACATTGCTATCAACGCCTACTCTATGCGAGGTCCGAGTATCGCGCCGGGTCGAGACACCGACACCCTGCGGGTGCTGATGCTGGGCGATTCGATTGTCAACGGCGGCTGGTGGACCGACCAGTCCGAGCTGCTGTCGCTCAGGGTGCAGACAGCCCTAGATACCCTGAAGCCCGCTGAGTTTCAGCAGGTAGAAGTGCTCAACGCCTCGGCTAACTCCTGGGGGCCGCGCAACGAGCTGGGCTACGTGCTGCGGTTCGGCACCTTTGAGTCGCAGGTGGTGCTGATGGTGCTTAACACCGACGACCTGTTTGCGATCGCCCCCCACAGCCATGACCTGGGCCGTAGCCCCCAGTACCCCATCCGTCGCCCGCTTTTGGCCATAGGTGAGGCCGTAGCCCGCCGCAGAAAATATGTTCCCAGCGCTGAACTACAGGTGCTTCACGACCAGCCGGGCGATCGCGTTGGCGTTAACCTAGAGGCCGTGCGCCAGCTCAACCAGGTGGTTGAAGCGGCGGGAGGGCAGCTGGCGATCGCCATGACCCCTCTGCTGCGCGAGCTGAGTGACGACGGCCCCCGCGACTACGAGCGCGCCGCCCGCCAGCGACTGACCGCCTTTGCCCAGACTGAAAGCATTCCATACCTCGATTTTTTATCTAGGTTTCAGCAAGCCCGCTATGAACTGCTTTACTTTGACAACATTCATCTCAGCGGTGCAGGCAACAGCTTGGTTGGGCAGGCCTTAGCTGAGTTAGTAGTGGTCGAGGGTTTAGCTCACCAACCGCCCGCATTTGCCCAGGACCCCCTCAGCGATTTTTGGTAGGTTAGAATCATTCACTTCGCTACACATCACTCAATCAATAGCATCGTGCCGTAACACAAGCTTTCTTAATGTTGTGTTACATTGTGCCTGGTCACACCTGTGCCAATCGCAAAGGAGAATTACCGATGTACTCCCAATCAAAATCCCTGGGCGAAGTGACCCTCGATAGAAAGGTTGATATTCTTCAGCTCTTTTTCTTTTTGCTTGGTGCGCCTCATATTTCAGGCGTACTGCGATCGGCTAAGCGGCGGCGGCAGTACAGACCGCCTGTGCTGCAGTACGCATCGGTAGGGCTGCTAGCCATGGCGATTGCCAGCGCTGCTGAATTATTCTTGCTGTAGAGCTACAGAGATTCGGGGCTATTATGCCTCACTCTCCTACCTCGTACGCTGCTGCCTCTCGCTGTAGGCGGCGTAAACCCCTTGTACCGTGTACCAGTTCAAAAACACTCGGGCTAGCTCCAAAGCCACCCGAGGCTTACCTTGGGCAATCAGCCAGCGCAGCAGAGGAGCCATAGTTTTTTCATTAAGTCTGCCGCCGGCAGTCAGCCCTCCCCACAGGATGCGGTGCAGCCAGGTCATTTGAATCATCATTCGCACTTCGCGAGTCGGGTGCTTCTGATAAAACAGCGCCCCCATGCGGCCCCGCTGGGTCTCTTGATCGATCATCTTAGGAATCTGATCGAGGGCAAAGGGGGCGTGGTAGTGGTAGCCCAAAGCTTCTGGCACCTTGATCATTGATATGCCCAAGTTCTTGAGCCGCACCCCCAGCTCCAAGTCTTCCCAGCCGTAAAGGCGAAAGTCGGGGTCAAACAGGCCAGCGTCAATTAGCCAGCGACGAGCGATCGCCACGTTAGCGGTGTCGAAAAAGGCGTTTGAAAAATCGGTAACCTTAGCGGGCTCAGTCGTCGGCTGGTCAAAGTTGCTGGTGTTAACTAAACGACCAGCGGTAAAGGTGCGATCGTGTCCCTGGTCTTGGTAAGCGTCGTGCAGGGCGCGGGCGTGGGCCTGCAAAGCTCCCGGAGCTAAAATTACGTCGCTGTCAATAAAGACAATGGTATCGCCGCGAGCTACCTTAACTCCGTAGTTGCGGGCCATCCCAGCTCCTTCGTGATGACGTTCAAACAGGCGCACATGGGGAAACTCGGTAGTTTGCCTCAGCCACTCTTGGGTGCCATCGGTTGAGCCATCGTCTACTACAACTAATTCGTAGTCATCAACTAGCGCTGGGTCGCAGGTCTGCCGTTCTAGGGCAAGAAGGCATTTCTCTAGGACAGGCTGGCGGTTGTAGGTGGGCGTCACAACGCTAATAAACACGGGGAACCTTCCGAATGGCGTTATTATCCTAGCGCCTTCCCTTTCCCCTAAGTCATAGCGCTGTGACTGAAAACCGCGCCGCCTCTCAAAGATATGGCATAATTTAGTATGCATGAACTAAAGTTCGTGCGTACTTAGTCGTGGGTTGAGACGGAGCGCACAGGGGTAC
>JBARUP010000438.1:0-1807 GCA_049645805.1 Nodosilinea sp. | reverse complement strand
ACGGAGGTCAGCAGGTCGCGGGCAACCCCCACCAGATTTTGTAGCGATCCTGACACTCGCTGAGCCTCTTGGGAGGTTTCCTGGGCTGTTAGCTCTACCGACTGCATTACCTGAGCCACCGCGCGCGACGTTTCCGTCTGCTCTACCGTATCGGCTGTAATCGATCGCACCAGCACGTCAATACGGTTGGACACTTGGATAATGTCCTCCAGCGATCGCTTTGCCTGTTCCGCTAGGCGGGTACCCTCAATCACCTGCTGAGTGCCCTCTTCCATTGCGGTCATTACTCCGCCGGTTTCGCTCTGAATCTGCAGCACGATCTGCTCAATTTCCTTTGATGCCTTCGCGGCCCGGTCGGCTAGCTGACGCACTTCGTCAGCCACAATAGCGAAGCCGCGACCTGCCTCCCCAGCACGCGCTGCCTCAATACTAGCGTTAAGGGCCAGCAGGTTAGTCCGCGAAGCAATCTGCGAAATCAAAGCTACAATTTTTGAAATTTCCTGAGAAGATTCGGCCAGGCGTTTTACTTTACGGGTGGTCTCTGCCACAGTTTCGCGAATCTCTAGAATGCCCGCCACCGTTCGCTCCACCGATTCGCCCCCCTTCAGAGCGGTAGACGATGCCGAACGAGCCACTTCCTCCGCCTCGCGAGCGCTTTCGGCTACTCGCTGAATGGAGTCAGTCATCACCTGCACCGAGTTTAGAGTCACCGCCAGCTCCTCGGCCTGACGTAGAGCATCTGCTGACAGACTGCGTGCAAAGATTTCGTTCTCGGTAGAGCCTTTGCTCACCTGTCGAGCCGCTACGCTCACCTGCTCCACAATCTCCCGCAGGTTTTGAATAGTCAGGTTGAACGAGTCAGCTACGGCCCCTAGCACGTCAGCGGTGACCTCTGCCTGCACAGTTAGATCACCCCTTGCTGCCCCTTCCACATCATCGAGTAGTCGAATTACCTGGCGCTGCAGATCTTCTTTAGCCTGCTCTTGCTCCTGAGCCTTACGCTGAGCTTCGCTGGTGGTAGTCAGAATGACCCGCGACATCTTGTTAAAGCTGCTGGCTAGGCGGCCAAATTCGTCTTCCGTGAACACCGTTGCTCGAGCCGACAAATTGCCCTGAATGACGGTATCAAACTGGTGCTGTAAATCGTCAACGCTACGTTTAATTCGATGATGGGCTAAATGCCCTGCTCCCATCGCTGCGCCAAACCCTGCTACCCCGCTTGCCAAGGCCATAGCGGCATGAACCACCTTGGGTATAGGCCGCCCTGGCTGTAACGTAGAGGCCGCAAAGGTGATGACTCCCACCGCCAGTGTCGAAGCTACTCCGGCAGCCACGGCTACCATGACTTCTTTAGTCGTTAGGGAAGCGTTGTCCAAAAAGCCCAGCCAGTCTTGCTCTGCGGAGACTGGCTCGACATCATGACTATCGTTCTGAGTAAAGACGGGTAGGCTATCGGTAGCTCCGGCAATGCTGAAAATATCGTCGTCGCTGATAATAGCCTGATCGTTTATGTCACTGAGATCAAATGTAGAAGCACCATCGCTGTAGCCGCTATTGTCGTCGGTTGAGGTTAGCCCTGAAGAACCCACTGACGGCGTGGTGAATCCGGCTGAACTATCAGAGAGTTCAAAATCGGGCAGGTTACCTAAATCATCGAAATCGCTGAATTCATCTAAAAAATCGACATTGCTACCTGACTGAGCGCTGTCATTGAGCTCTGATCTATAGCCATTTTCACCATAATCCTCATATTCGCTACTGAAGCTATCACCAGCGGTGTCAAGTGCATCGTTGAGGAGATCGGGCT
>JBARUP010000437.1:0-6140 GCA_049645805.1 Nodosilinea sp. | reverse complement strand
ATATGCTGCCTACCCCTAGCCGAGCGCCGCTGCGGGTTAGCCTGCCGTAGACGACGTCTTTCGTGATCCGGTACTGGCGCTGGATAGTGGAGTTATCGGGGTCGTCATAAATTAGATGGGCGGCTCCGGGAGCGAAGCCAAAGCCAAAGATCGTGCCCTTTTCTCCTTCTGCCACCTGAAGGTCAATAGCAGATAGAAAGAACGGATCGTCGTTGACCTTGGCAATGTCAATGTTGAGCCGCCGAACGGTGCTGAGGTTGTTGTTGGCTCCCAGTCCATCCGTGTTGTCGTTGACCTGTACGTCGATAAAATCGCTAAAATTTTCGGTGCCGTTGTGGACGTAGACCAGTTTGTTGCTGTTAAGGTCGGCCTCAGAAATTACCGTGGTTGAGATGACAACAACCCCATTTAGCTCTAGCCGCCCGTGCTGGGGCAGCGTAAGCACCTGAAAGGTCAGGGTATTCACGAAAGCGAAGTTAGGATTCGGTCTGAGCGGAGTCTCGCCCTTGCCGTCTGGGTCTTGCAGCGTCAGCCGCGTGTTGTTGATAACAACGCTTTCCCCTTCTTTAACAAAGGGGTTACCGCTGACTACGGCGGTAGGGCGATCATTGATAGGAGTAACGGTTAGCGCAAACTCAAACGGATTGCCGCTGTTGGTAACAACGCTGTTGCCGTCGCTGAGAGTAAAAGTAAACTTGTCGTCAAAAATTTCGTCGCCGCCGTGGACAAAGCTCAGCCGCCCCGCGTCAATATCAGCCTGACTAAAGCTGTCGTAGAGGTTCAGTGTCCGGCCACTGCGAGTTAGCGCCCCGCCTTTTGGCAGGCCCACAAGTCGGTAAATTACCTGGCTGGGGCTGCTGTCAGCATCGGTGACGCTGAGCTGAGTATTGTTAATAACAACGCTGTCCGATTCATTTAGGCTCGCACCAACAGCAACAATGCCGGGGCCACCGCCAACGGCACCGGTAGGCGGAGCGTTGGTACTAGTTGGGTAAGCGCCCTGATCGCCACCCAGCCCTGGGCCTGGAGGCGTCGTTGGTCCGACGGTGAGAGCGAAGGTGATGGGCGACAGAGCTGTGGTTGTCGCATCGGCGTAGATGCCCCCCTCTCGCAGGGTTGGCCACGCTCTGAGTTCGCCATCCCGGACGGTAAAGGTAAAGCTGTCGGTGGTGCCCGTTGCCCCGGCATTCTCTGAAAACAGGTACGAAATTCTGCCGGCGTTGATATCGGCCTGGGTAAAGCTAGCACCTGCTGGCAGCTGTGCTCCGTTCTTAAGCAAGAGCCCCCGACTGGGCAAAGCCGTGAGCGTATACGTGAGCTGATTGATAGAGGAATCTGGATCGCTAACTTGCAGCTGCGCCGAAGTGAGAAAAATCTGTCGTCCCGTCGCTCCGGTCAGCGCTGCCCCGGTGTTGTTGACCAGGATGGGGTCATCGTTATTGGGCAGCACCTTGATGGCGTAGGTTGTGTCAACAACGGCTGGGGTGCCGGTACCGCCGCCGTCATCAGTAATACGCAGGTTAAAGCTGTCGTCGGGCGGCAAGCCGCCGTTCGCATCGTTGCCGTTGTGGCTGTAGGTGAGGTTGGCGAGGTCGGCACTAGTGAGGATTTGACCGACTACGGCGTTGACACCGTTGACTTTGAGAATACCGTCGGCGGGCAGGCTGCGTAGCTCGACAGTGTAGGGCGCGGTCTGGTCGGGGTCTACGATCGCAACAGGCAGCAGGTAGTCGGTCTGCCCCTCAAAGACCGTGGCCGCGCCATCTAGAGCGGGTGGCTGGTTAACGGGCGCGATCGCAATCGGAATTATAGTATTGGCAATAAAGCCACCGGCCCCATCGTCTACGCTGACGCTAAAGCTGTCGCTGGTGCCACCTGCAGCGGTAGTTTGAGTGCCGTCGTGGAAGTACCTAAGCTGGGTAATTCGGTCGGAGGGAAAGGTCGAGCCCGCTACCACCGGAGCGCCACCGTGGGTGAGAAAGCCCTTCGTTGGCAGGCTGACTAGCTTGATAATGATTTGCGTAGCAATATTGTCAACGTCGGTAATACCAAAGTTCACATCGGCAAAGGTGACCTGCCCCCCCTCGTTGACGCTGACTGCTGTAGGCGAAACTAGCGGGCTATCGTTCACCGCTGTCACCGATAGGGCCACCGCCCGGGTAGCATTCGAAACGCCGTCGCTGCTGGCTACAGTGAGGCTGGCGGAGCCGTTGTAGTCAAGGGTGGGGGTATAGCCTAAACCGTTGATAGCCGTATTGATATCGGCTAAAGAGCCCGAGAAAGAAACGCTGCCGGTGCCGTCGCCGACCAGGTTAATCAGGCCCGTGGTTGAAGCTAGGGTCAAAACGCCGTTAGTGACGCTGAGGGTGACGCTCTGCGGTTCGCCGTCGTCATCGGCGATGGTGATGCCTGTAATAGAAAGACCCGTATCTTCCAGGGTCGTCCGTAGAACGGTGCTGATGTCTCTAATCGTGGGGGCCGCCAGCAGGCCAGCATAGCTTTGTAGCTGGTCTAGAGCGATGGGCAAAGACCCGGCAGGCGCGCCCAGGCTATAGTCAAGCTCCCAACTGCCGCCCAGGGAAGCTGCACCAGTGGGAGTAGTCGAGGCGGCGATCGCCGCCCCGCTAAGCTGCCGTAGCGCAGCTACGAACCGCTGGCCCACATCTCCCGCTGCTACCCCACAGCCGTAGAGCCAAAGACTAGCTCCTCGCAGCCGCTGCGCCCAGCGCTGCACTTCTTCAGAGTGGTACAAGCCCGTCTGGTCGAAGGGCTGTCCACTTAGCCACAGCCGTCCCGGTTCACCGTGACTGAAAATATGAACTTCTCGGCAGGCCTTTCCCCGATCGATAGCCGCGCTAATTTGCGCTAGCGGATCCTGTGCTTCAGACAGCAGCAGCCAATCGGTATCGGCCCGCTCCTGGGGCCGAAAAGCCCAAAGATCGGCGACAGCAGCATCAACAATGACCAGTTTCTGGGGTGAGGGCATGTTCACAGCAGGACAACTTCTAAAAAGGGACGCGGCGCTGAATCGCAAGCAGAAAACTTCACTAGAACGGAGGTTCTAGAGAGCTGCACACAATAAAAATGGTTTGAGATCTGGGATCAGAAGCTATCAGCAGGATTGATGCTTAGCGCTTCAGCCTGGCTTCATAATTCCCAGTTCTTCATCAGCATGAACACGGTACTAAGAATGTTCCGATCATCAGCTACAGAGCCGTGAATCTACTCAGGAGTCGACTACTGAATTAATTTTGAGCAGGCCAGAACCTTGATGTAGCAATGAGCCTGGCACAGTAATACTAAATTCTGACTGAAGCCCCCCGGTTTGTAGGGGCTTAGCATGCTACGCCCCTACGGGGTTTCTGATTATGGAGAAAAGCCGCTGAGGCCAGTTTGAATGCCTCATTAGCGCTCTCTAGAGAATAAAGCAAAGGCTGATTCTAGTTTTTTTTGCGCGATCGACCTAGGACAAAAGCTATGACCGCACAGGAAAGGTAGAGCGATCGCAGACAATTCCAAAAATCAGTTCTATCCAGCTAGGTTCTCTGGTTCCCTAAAGGCTACTGCCCCAGCTGAATGTCCGGCCCAATCAAGTCAGAGAGCTTCTCGACCCCGTAGAGCAGCATGGCAATGCGCTCTAGGCCTAACCCCCAAGCTACCGTAGCCTTGTTGCCACAGCCCAGCGGCTCCAGCATTTCCTGGCGAAACAGGCCTGAGTTGCCCACTTCGATGTAGCCCTCGCTGGGCGGATGGTAGGCAAACACCTCCAGCGAGGGCTCGGTGTAGGGGTTATAGGTGGGCTTGAACTTGAGATCTTTGAAACCTAAGCGTTCGTAAAAATAGGTGAGGTAGCCCATCAGGGTGCGCACGCTGAGCAGTTCGCCCACCACAACCCCTTCAATCTGATGAAACTCGGCTAGGTGGGTGCGATCGACCGTTTCGTTGCGGAACACGCGATCGATGGAAAAATACTTACCGTCTTGGCCCTGGATCTGGTGCAGGCGACGGGCGGTAGAGGTAGTGGTATGGGCGCGCAGAATAGCGCGGCTGGCTTCGGCTTCAGTCCATTGACCACCGTAGTTGGCCTCGTGTACCTGCTTTACCTGCTGTACCAAAGCGTGATCCTCAGGTAGGGGTAAAGTTTGAGGATTGGCCAGATAGAACGTATCCTGCACTTCGCGAGCCGGGTGATCTTGGGGAGTAAACAGGGCGTCAAAGTTCCAAAAGGCCGACTCGACTAGATAACCCGACATTTCGTCGAAGCCCATGTTCAGAAAAATGTCGCGAATACGCTGAATACACTGGGTCAATATAGTGGGTCGCCCGTAGACAACATCGGGCACTTCAGCATAGATATCGTAGGCTTTGAGGCTGGCATGCCGCCACTGGCCCGAAAGAATCAGCTCGCTGCTCAGTGCGGTTACCCTATCTTCTAACTCCAGAGCTTGCAGGGCGGGCAGTACCGTGAGGCTATAGTCTGTCTCAACTCGGCAAGTGATGTAGCCCTGCTGTTGCAGCCACTCTAAAGAAGATGCGGCTCCATTGTCTAACGTCTCCGCTGCCGCGATCGCGGCGAACACGGCCTGCCGCTGCTGGTAGGCCCCCAGCACCGACGACTTCAGCACGGCGACTACCCCCTCACCGTCGCCATCAGTCAAGTCTACCGCTTGCTCACGGCGCAGCGCTCCATAATTAAGGCTAAAGGCGGTACCAAGCTCGGTTTGCAGGGTAGCGCGATCGCACACTCCATGTAGTAGCTGCTCAGCTAGCGCAAACCCCGGCAAAACCCCGCCGAAGTCCTCTCCCTTAGGCGTTAGCACCCACTGCTGTTGGGCATGCTCTTGCCGCTGCACATAGCCGTCTAGGGCACCGCTGCGCAGAAACCCGTTAATGAAGTTGACGTCAAATCCGGCCTGGGCGCAGATCGATCGCAAACTATCTACCCTTTGGCAGCTCTGCAACAGTTCCACAAACCGCCGCTGCTTGCCGCTAAGCTGACGCAGATCGAGCATACTCAGGCCCTCAAACTCTATCAGCCTACCAATCTTCAACTGCTCCAAGCGGCTAGGATTGATGAAAAGATAGACGCCAGTGCAACCATTCAAGAGATTTCGCTATGTCCGATGAACCCACGCTACCCTCTGGCCCTGGTTTTGGTCTCACGTTTTTATACTATTTTTCTGGCACGGCGCTCGTTACGGCTCTGCTGGCGGTCAAAACCCTTGGCATTGGCCTAGACACTGGCTTGCCCAATCTGTATGGCACGATGTTTGGGGCCGTGGGCGGGCTGACGGGAGCAATGATCAACCGCAGCACCACGCTAGAAGTACCGATCAGCAGCCGCAAAACCTTCAAGCGTGAGCTAGATGCTGCTCTAGTCGAAATGGGCTATACCGAAGATACAGACGCCGCGCTAGACAACGGCGTTTTGGTCTACCGTCGTCCCTTTCTTCGTCAGCTACTCTCGGGGCGTGTCTACGTGCTGCTAAAAGAAAGTCAGGCCCAAATCAGCAGCCGGGCTGTGCATATGGGTGGCGTCAAAAAGCGTCTCGAAGCCAGCGGTATTCGTTAGTGAGTAGGCGGGTAGATAACTTGGTCAAACTACCCCACTCTCAGCGCAATGATTGACTCTGCTGAATCCCCACTTCAACTACTCATCCACTCACCCAATGCCTCGCAAACAAAAATATCCTCACCTGCTGGGTTCTAAATGGACGGCTCACCAAAAGACTGAGGGCTGGCGACACTTTCAGGTAGCCAACCGCAAGCAGGAGGGCGTGTGGGTATTTGCCGAACTGGTAGCTTCCTGTGACTCGGCAGTACGGCTGTGGGTTAATGCTAAACAGCTCAAGAATCGCTCGCTCTGGCAGCCGGGATGGCAGCCTCTTAATAGCCTTACGGCGGAGGTCGAGGAGGAAGAATTTTGGTTAAACTAGAAGCTGAGCGAGTTCAGGCTTGTTTCTAGCGAACACAGCACGAAGACCTGAAACACGCTAGAGTCAATACAAAGGTTGGCCAAAGGACAGTAGCTATGTGGCACGTCGTTTATATTATTGCGTTTGCGGTTCTAGCTATTATGGCGATCGCGAACCTGCTTAAAAACCTAGTTTTGCTTGGCGGTAGTGCCCGCAATCCTCAAT
>JBARUP010000436.1:0-2810 GCA_049645805.1 Nodosilinea sp. | reverse complement strand
GTAATGATTTTACCGCTGCCGTTTTGCACGGTTCCTAAGAGCTGTAGCAAGAAGTTGTTGGATGTAGCGTTGACGCCGGGACCACCTAAGGTGCGAGGCTGAATTGGAGAACCCCCAGGAACGGACTGGGTAATAGGATTCGGCGTACCGCCATCACCAAAATTGAGAATGCCAAGCCCGCCGGAGCTTAGCGCCCCAAATATGCCAGTCTGGAAGGAGAAGCTAGTGCCAATAGCATCAATCGCGTTGAGGTCGATGTCAATGACTCTGACGTTGACAGCCACCTGTCGTCTGCGTACGTCAATGCGAGTGAGCTGCTCGGTGGCAATAGCCACTAGATCGGCTCGACCTACCAGCGTTACCGAGTTAGTACGTTCGTCAGCGACCACCTGCAGGCCGCGAAGAATGCCTTGGCTATCTTCGTAGTCAACTCGGTTGACCTCGATTTGCTCTACGGTCGAGGTCTGGGTTTCGGTAATGGGAGGTGCCCCTTCCGCCACTGTTACTGCGTTGACGTTGGTTACCAAGCGCTCACGGCTGACGGCGCTTTCGGCCCCAAGGGCAACTAAGAAGTTGGTAGCCACAGTAGCGTCCACCTGGTTTAGGCGGAGAGTTCTAGCTGAAACGCTTTGGGCCGAAACCGGCAAAGTAGGGCCAACATAGATGCTCCGGCCCACTCGATTGGCCTGTAGTCCCGTGACTCGCAGTACGTGGTTGAATACGTCCTGTACGGATTCATTTTCAATATCTAGGCTGATGGGCGGGCCATCAGCATTCGCGGCAGCCTCCTGACCGGCGGCTGTGTCCCCGGCAGGGGTAAACACTAGGTTGAGGCCAGCCGCTCGGGCGAGTAGCGACAGCACCTCTCGGGCAGGGGCATCGCGCAGCAGCAGCTTGGGAATGCGCTCGTTACTGCCCAGGTCAATGTTGCTAAAGGCGGGCACCCCTTCGGCTACGGAGATATCGCCGATAGGAGGTGCAACCGCGCGAGGCAAGAAGGGGGGCGTCTGCTGTACCTGGGGCCGAGCTACGGGTGCGCCGTCGATGGTGACATCTGGATTGGGAACCAATACACCGGGATTGGCTGGAGCCGGAACGACAGGGGCCGCCTCTGGAGCTGTTTCTGGGGCAGGGGTGGCTTGAGCTACGTCTGGGGTGCTGGCCGGGGCCGGTACGGTTTCCAGCTCAGCGGGAACCGGGGTTGGAGCCTGGGCCGCTTGGCCATCATTGCGAATGGACAGCACAACGCGATCGCTACTAGAGTCTATTGCCCCGACTGGAGCCTTCCCTTCGCCATCAACAGTGACCCGCACGCTGTTGGCATCAAGGGGCACTACCGAGACCTGAGCAATGCCCGGTGCCGGGTTGGCCTGGGTAAAACTGCCGCCGTCGGGCAGATTGAGCTGCGCCCGAGTAATGTCGGCAACGAGGCTATTGCCTTGATTGACGGTGAAAATATTGCTGTCGTCGCCGCCCTGGGTTTCAAACACCAGGTCGAGGCCGGTGGCGGTGGGGTTGAGGCGGACGTTGGTAATGCTGGTCACGGCCAGACCGGGCTGTGCAGCCAGGGCAACTAGGGCGCTGCCCAGCAAAATTGGGTGTAGGTTCATCAGGCGGTTCACGGTTCACTCCTCCATCACAGATGCGGCGGGGCCGCGCGGGGTTTGACTAGGCTAGGCTTATAAACTGAGGCCACCAGGGTGGCTAGGCTCCAAAAAGATAGGTTTACCCTCCAGGAGGAGGAACTTCGCCTTCGACGGGGGCTGTACCATCGGCGGGCACCTCGCCTTCGGGCACTTCCGGAGCCGGCGGCGGGGGCGGCACGGTGGGGTCGCCAACGGGTACTAATACCTCAAGGGTGAAGTCGGTTAGCAGCAGGCGACTAACGCCCAGAAGATCTTCTTCGGTGACGTCAGCTGGCGGCGGCGCAATGCTCTGCTGCATATCTTTGATGATGATCAGGGGCTCTAGACGCTCAATGTTGCGCATGATGCTCAAGGTTTGAGGAAACAGCGCCTGCATCGAAACGTCGACGGTATAGCGCTCGAGCTTACCGTTGAGCTCTGGAGGCCCGTCGGCCAGCAGCACCGGGGGACTGGGGTTAAACCGCAGCAGCTCGGAGGTGTAAAGCTGCTTTTGCAGCTGGGGGTCCCCGGCAAACAGGGTTTTGACTCGCTGTATCTGCGCGCGGTTGAGGCCCAGGGCAGACAGCTGGGCATTGTCGAGGCGGGCAGGGTCGGCCCGCAGCACATCGGCGATCGCCGCGTTGCTGTTCTGAATTTGCTGGTTGATATCCAGCAGCAGCGTGTCGAGGGTCTGGGCATCGCCCAAGAGGCTGTAGATGCCGACCCGCTGCTCTAGGGCTGACTCAAGCTGGGCCTGCAGCACGGCTCGATCTTGCAGGCTGGCTCGCTGCTGATCAACCTGGGCCTGCTTCTGCGCTACTTCGGCCTCAAGGGCAATCTTTTGCTCAAGGGCGGGCCGAACAACAAAGTTGTAGAAGGCAAAGGCCCCCAGCAGACCCAGCAACCCAAGGCCAATGGCCTGCACCCTCGGCGTTAGCTCAATACCAAAGGCTGTCGGGTAGGCTGGTCCTACCTGCTCTAGACCCTGGTCATCATCACCGGGAAGGAAGTCTCCTGTTGCGGTCATTCGATCACTCCTTTTTCTCTCAGGGCCCGAAGACGGGTTACTAGACCGACCGTACCCTGGCGCTCGAGCTCGTCAATCAGCTCTGAGGATGGGGTATTGGTGATATTGCCACCGATGCTGTAGTCAATCAAAAAGTCGGGCTCGTCGACAGCATTACC
>JBARUP010000435.1:0-2641 GCA_049645805.1 Nodosilinea sp. | reverse complement strand
GTTCGGGACGACTCAGAGCTGTAGAGAAGCGGTCACTACGTTAAGAGAAAGTCCTAGACCTTGCTGAAAGAGCACCTAGTCCTTACGAACTCGGCCCAGCGCCAAAAAGATGTGTCAGGTAGTTAGGCCTGTAGGCGAACTAGGACTAAAAAATTCAGGCGAATAAGTCCTAGTTTTTCTCGTTGGGTACAACGATAGCGCCTATGGATTTTATAAAAGGTGCGCCAGTCTGTAGTCAAACTTAATTAATTAACAGGCTACCAGTCTAGCTTAAACAAAACCTCAAGCGTATTGCTATTTGTGCTAAGTACATTACGCAGTAGGTCTTCCCCGTACTCGTAACGCGTGTTCTGCCACGAAAAAACGAGATTAGGGTTAAGCTCACCCAGATGCAGACCGATGTTTGCTAATAAACCATAGCGTGGAGAACTAGTCGCCTGATTAAAAAGAGACCAAAAACCTGAAATCGAGAAATCGTTCCCCAGCCTAAGGGTAGTATCGAACACTGTGCGGCTAGGCTGCGAGTTAGGTAAAACGGCTCCGATCAGCTGTGATGCGCCAATCGAAACGTCTCCTACATTTGCCCTGGCTTGCACGGTAATATCGCTTCCCTGACCGATTTGCTCAATGTCACCTAGATTCGTGTCTTGGTCTAATGCCCAGTTGAGACTCGTCCCTAAAACAACGTTTTGATTTTCGCCTACGTCAAACTGCTTGCTCACTGCCCCCGAAAGATTGCTGTAGCGATCGTAGTTAGGATTAATCACTCCAACTGCTTCAGCACGGTAGGACCACCCACCGGTGCTTTGTCCTTGATAATCCAGCCCGCCATAGACTTGGGTAGTTTGTCCAGCTAGAGTTCCAGCGTAGTAGCGAAAGACATCGGAAGACCTGGTTATATTGCCTGATAAGCTGAGATGAGGACGGTACTCAATTTGGTCAGTTTGGCCAAAGGAGTTGACCCGGTAGGCGTCTTGCTCTAGCAGCGTAACGTAGTTTTGCGTGTAGGAATTCGTCAAGCTGCTGGCCGAAAAAGGCTGCCCGTTGACTAAGGAAAGTAGCGCAGGTGCATTGAGTCTGCCGCCTTCTCCGCCCGCGCTCAAAATGACTCGGGGATCACCTGTAGTTCTGAAAGCAAGCTCGCTGCTGTAGCTTCGCTCCGTGATCGGTGACAGCCCTAGCCAAAGAGTATTAAAGCTGGCATCTGGAGGATCGCTCAATGAGCCATTATTTTGCTCTAGGGTAGCAGAATGACCTACCCCCGCCTGGTAGAGAGTTAGACTATTGGGGGGAAGGCGCGTGTTGTTAGCCGCATAGAACAGACCCCGATTTACGCTGGGGCTTGCCATTTCGCTGGTGTTTGGCACAAAAGGTTCGACCTCCGGCAGCAACAGCGAAATGGCCGCTAAAATAACGTTCTCAACGGGCTGCTCTGAGTCAAACACCACAGCCGGCCCGCGAATAGTTCTGCCCAAAGATGATTCGTTAGCGTTACTTCTAACGATTTGCGTAATTTCTGAGTAGCTGAGCGCCGGAACAGTGTTGAAATTTTCTGTTCGAGCCACGCTGGTAGACGTGGTTAAGCTATTGCCCGGCTGCTCGGCAATAGAGGGCAAATAAAGATCGACGCCGACCTGCTGGGCTTCAGTCCCTCGCTGAAACCCACTGGACTGAATGGCTGCTAAAGTTTCAGGCCTGACCACATCGCCAAAATTCGACGTCTGGTAAAACTGAGTCGGCAGCAGGGTACTAGGGTCGATAGAGGTGCGATCGCTGACTAGTCCCGGCGTGTAGGTGCAAATTGCTCCAGAATTGTCGGCGCAGTCGGCAGTTAGGCTGAACTGAATATTCTGACCGGTAACCGTAACTGGATCTTGACGAGAAATACTAAGCTGCCTCTCTCTCAGAACATCTCTGACCTGAACTACCCTTTGACGCTGAGACAGGGTGGCGACGTTGCCCGTTGACAGACTGTTCTCAAGGGCGCGATCAATGGTGAATGTGCCACGGTATTGGAGATTAGTGCTGCGATCGCCGCCAAGGCTAACCCCACCCGTAACCATTCCGTCAGTGCTAGCGGTAACTATTTCTCCGTTTAAAGGGACAGACGTAACGAGATCACTCAAACTTTCTGCGGGTACAGCAGCTGGTTCACTCAGGTATTCACTAGCTGGCTCGCGCAAATATTCATCCGTATCTAGCTGACTCACCTCAGCAACAGCTGAGATCTGAGGCGAAGGTTTTAAAGGCTGACTTTCTACCGATGTAGCAGATGCAGGAGGAGAGATATCAGCCGCGAAGCGCCCAGCGGTAGCCGGCAAGTCTGGGAAGGTATCTACTGGTGTCTGAGGTGGAGACGGGGAAAAGTTTGGTTGTAAGGACGTTTCTGGCTGAGGCACCATCAGATCTCTGGCCTCGGTGCTGACCTCTTCTTCTCTCGCCCTATGGCTAGTTCTACTATCAGGAGTACTAGCCGTCGACGCTGATATGAGGGGGGCATTGTCAGCATTTGGGGCTGAGGGAGAAAAACTGGGAGGAGACTCCCCTAAGCGATCGTCAATAGTCGGAGAGTTGTATTCAGTCGTCGATAAGGTTCCATCTAACTCCTGCTCACTTGCCGCATCGATAACTGGATCAAAGG
>JBARUP010000434.1:0-14602 GCA_049645805.1 Nodosilinea sp. | reverse complement strand
GCGTACCGTTCGCATCGTGTCTCGCAAGAGCCAGCTGGCGCTGATTCAAACCCACTGGGTGCGGGATGAACTCCAGCGACATTTCCCCGACTTAGCTTTTGAAATTGTCACCATGGAAACCCAGGGCGACAAGGTGCTCGATGTGTCGCTCTCCAAAATTGGCGATAAGGGCCTGTTTACCCAAGAGCTAGAAGACACGATGCTGCGGGGCGACAGCGACTTCGCCGTGCACTCGCTCAAGGATCTGCCCACCCGCCTGCCTGAAGGTCTGATGCTGGGCTGCATTAGCAAGCGCGAAGACCCCGCCGACGCCCTAGTCGTGCACGAAAAGAATAAAGATAGAACCCTGGCAACCCTGCCCAAAGGAGCTGTGATTGGCACCTCATCGCTGCGGCGGCTAGCCCAGCTGCGTCACCACTACCCCCACCTCACCTTCAAAGACATTCGCGGCAACCTCAACACTCGTCTGCGCAAGCTCGACGAGGGCGGCTACGACGGCATCATTCTGGCGGTAGCGGGCCTGCAGCGGATGGATATGAGCGATCGCATCCACGAAATTTTGCCTGCCGATATTTCTCTGCATGCCGTGGGGCAGGGGGCTTTGGGCATCGAGTGTCGCACGGACGATGCTGAGATTCTTAAACTACTGAGCGTGCTGGCTGACTCACCCACCACCGCCCGCTGCCTGGCCGAACGTGCCTTTCTGCGCGAGCTAGAAGGGGGCTGTCAAGTGCCCATCGGCGTGAACACAGCTATAGAGAATGACACCCTCACGCTAGTGGGACTAGTGGCTAGCCTCGACGGTCAGCGAGTGATCAAAAATACTGTGCAGGGGTCGGTGGCAGAGGCAGAATCTTTGGGGATTCAGCTCGCCCAGCATCTGCGGGCCGAGGGAGCGCAGGCAATCTTGGATGAAATCAATGCGTCTAACCGCTCTTAGCGGTAGTTTAGGCATCAGGCGCACAGGGCTTTGGTGAGTAAACCAATCAAGTGGGCACTCTGAAGACGGGAGGGGCCAGTTTGAAAATTGGTCTACCTTTTCCAGCTGAGCAAGAGAAAAGTTTAAGATCACCAAAAGTCTCCTCTGTGTCTGTCCAAAGCAGCAGGCTATCGGCCACAATAAGGACAAGATTGGTCAGATATGCGCTGCCTCGACTCGTCTTCCTTCCCTGCCCAGGCTGGTATTACTAACGATGTCAATTTTTTTCTTCCCACGACTTGTGTCCTGGGTGCGGCCCTCCGCACTGGCCCTAGCGCCGCTGGCGGCCCTAATGACTGCCGAAGTCACCCTAGCCGCCACTGCGCTGACGGAGTTTGAAGACAGCCCCAAGGTCGTCATTGATCAAGCCTGGCAGATTATTAACCAAGACTATGTAGACAACAGCTTTAACCAGGTTGACTGGCAGGCCGTGCGTCAAGAACTGCTGGGACGCGAGTATACCTCTCAGGATGCAGCCTACAGCGCGCTGCGGGGGGCACTGCGGCAGCTCAATGACCCCTACACCCGCTTTTTATCGCCGACAGAATATGCCGATCTCACCGACCAGACCTCAGGAGAGGTTTCGGGTATTGGGGTCGGTCTAGAGCGCAATAACCAGACCGGAGCGGTATCGGTGACCAGCGTAACGTCTGGCTCGCCAGCAGAGCAGTCTGGAATTGCAGCGGGCGATCGCATTTTGCTGGTCGACGGCAAAAGCACTGAGCGTCTTACCACTGAGGGAGTTCAGCAGCAGCTAAGGGGCAGCGAGGGCTCCCAGGTAACGCTGACTATCTCTCGCAGCGGCGGTGCGCCTCGAACTGTCATTCTGACCCGGGCACTCATCGATCTACCCACCGTTGAGTTCGCTCAAAAGACAGTCGGCGGTCGCCCTATCGGCTACATTCGCCTGATTGAGTTCAACGCCCACGCGGCGGAGCAGATGGCTGAGGCCATTCGCAGTCTGAGCGATGGAGGAGTCGAAGGCTTTGTGCTCGACCTGCGCGGCAATCCCGGTGGGCTGCTGCTGGCCAGCATCGACATTGGCCGCATGTGGCTTCAGCACGGCCCCATTGTGCGCACCCTCGATCGCGGCGGCAATGACGAGGCTATTTCAGCGAACCGCACCGCCCTCACTGACCTACCGCTGACGGTGCTGGTAGACGGCAGGTCGGCTAGTTCTAGCGAGATTTTGACCGGTGCCCTGCGAGACAACAATCGCGCCACCGTTGTCGGTAACACGACCTATGGCAAAGCCCTAGTGCAGTCGCTCCACGGCCTTACCGATGGTTCGGGCCTTACCGTTACCGTTGCCCACTACTACACACCCGACGGTACTGATATCAGCAAGCGGGGCATTGTTCCCGACGTGGCGGTGGATTTGAGCGATCGCCAGCGCCGCGAGCTGTTTAGCAACCCCGACCTGCTGGGCACCGAAGCGGATGCTCAGTACCTCCGCGCCGCTGAGGTGCTAGAGCAAACCATCCTTGCCAGCCAGGACCAGCCGAATACCGGAGTGAGCCAGCTGAGACGAGCCACCTCCGCTGAATAGTAATCATGCCGCGAGCGTTCAGAGATCTGGACGCTCGCCTTGTCTTGCCTATCGATTGCTTAGCTGCGCCCTGCATAGGCCGTCATAGGCTCTTTAATAAAGCGAATATAGAGATGCTTAAAGGTCGACTTTGCTACCCGAGGCAGACCGAAGTCGATCGGCACGAGTTCGGTGGGTAGCTGCCAGTCGACGATCCGCAGTTCGTCAGGAGTCAGCAGCGGAAAGGCAATCTCTTCCCAGGCGGGGCAGGCTTTCAGCCGCATCGACTGCGCTATGGTAGGCACCGTCAACGGGTCTACGCCTAGTGCTACCACCATGGCTCGATCTAGCGCAAACACGTCGCTAGACGCACCAAGGATGCCTAAGTCTCTGGGTTCGCCGCCGCTGGGGCCGTTGCCCTCGTGGCCAACGATGCCGTCTACGATAGTTAGCGCTGGGGCAATCAGGCGAGCGGTTTCGACCAGCATGGTGCCAAAGCGCTGAACGTCTTTACCGGCTTCCATGTGCCACCAGGCCTTCATCTTGCCGGGCACGCAGCCAAACAGATTCTTGACACCCAAGGTAAGCGTCAGCTGCACATGGGATTTAACCTTGGGCAGGTTGATGACAACATCGGCCTCCATGGCTTCTTTGGAAAGACGCAGGTGGTCGAACTCAGGGCTATCGGTGGGGTAGCGCTGGCCGCGCAGTTCAACGATGGGCAGGTCTAGCTCCTGGGCCAGAGGCAGCAGTCCGTTGGCCTTGGCCACCCCGTAGGCGCTGCCAAAGGCGGGGCTATCGCCTAGAAAAGGTTGGCCGCCCGCCGCCCGCACCTGCTGAGCCACCGTGTAGATCAGCTCAGGTCGAGTGGTGCATTCTTTAGTGGGGCGAGCACCGGTCAGCAGGTTGGGCTTGAGCAGGACGCGATCGCCCGGCTGCACAAAGGCCGTCATGCTACCCAGTGGCTCTAGCACCTGAGTAAGCGATCGCGCTAGTTCGGCTCGATGGTAAGACTGGGCGCGAATCAGGCTAACGGGAATCGTCATGGCACTCTCCTCTGGCCTTAAACTGGCTGTAGCTCTGTCTGGAGAATAACGCGGATGGAGGGGAGATGAGGACTTTCTATGCTCAACCTGTGGGCTGTCACCAGCGGCACCTGGATTAACGTAGCCACCGTTTTGCTGGGCACGACGGTGGGTCTGATGCTGCGCAGCCGCCTGCCCCAGTCCATGCGGCAAATCATTACCCAGGCCGTAGGGCTGATGACTCTGGTGATTGGCATATCGATGGCCCGCAGCCTGTCAGACATTGAAGGCCCCATTGACGGCATTATTCTAGCCCTGCTGGTCTTGGTGGCGGGCGGGCTGCTGGGGGAATGGTGGCAGATCGAGAAACGCCTGTCGATGCTGGGCGACTGGCTCAAGGTTAGGGTGCGGGGCGGAGGCCGTTTTACAGAGGGGTTTGTGGCGGCCAGCCTGCTGTTTTGCATTGGCCCTATGACGATTGTAGGCAGTCTCAACAACGGGCTAACGGGGGATAACACCCTGCTCACCCTCAAGGCCACTATGGACGGCCTGGCCGCGATCGCTCTGACCGGCACCTACGGCATTGGCGTGGGCTTCTCGGCCCTGAGCGTTTTGGTTGTGCAGGGGGGGCTATCGCTGCTGTCCAGCGCATCGGGAACGATTATTCCAGACCCTGCCGCTAGCCCTCACGTTTTGCTGATGACCGGCACAGGCGGGCTGATGATTTTGGGCATTGGCCTCAACCTGCTGGAGATTGGCCAGGTGCGGGTGGCCTCGTTTTTGCCCGCGCTGCTGCTCAGCCCGCTGGCAATTGCCCTGGCTCAGCGGCTCTAATGTCTGTCCTAAGGCGACAGCAGGTGGTCAGAGGCACAGTTGTTTATGGCGACTGACTTCAGTTAGATGCTCTTGCGGACGGAAGCCCCAGCTACAGGCGCACCCTAGGTAGACCAACGTTCTGTGAGACCAGGTGAGCGGCAAGGCTGCGCTGCGCTCCCCGACAGGGTAAAATCTGTCGTTGGTTGAGCAAAGAGGATAGACCCCTGAAAACCCGCGTTATTATCGTTCGTCACGGGCAGAGCACCTACAACCAGCAAAAGCGCATCCAAGGCCACTGCGACGAGTCGGAACTGACTTCAGCAGGCGAGGACCAGGCCCTTCAGGTCGGCCGGGCGCTGGCGGGCATTCCCTTTAATGCGGTGTGGGCCAGCCCCTTCAAGCGCGCCCGCAAAACTTCGGAGATTATCACCGCTGAGCTGCAAAAGACCGCGCCCGGTTTAGCCGGGCCAAGCTTTTCTGACCACCTCAAAGAGATTAGCCTGCCGCTTTGGGAAGGAATGCCCTTTACCGAGGCCGAGGCCCAGCATCCCGAGACCTTTGACCAGTGGCGCACAGACCCGGCCAACTTGGTAATGGCGGTACCGCAGCCGGACGGCTCTACGGTCGATTTTTACCCCATTCGCGAGCTGTACCAGCAGGCGGCGCGGTTTTGGCAGGAGCTGCTAGCCGAGCACCAGGGCCAAACTGTGCTTGTGGTGGCTCACAGCGCCATCAATCGGGCCTTAATTAGCACCGCGATTGGGCTGGGGCCAGAGCGCTTTAACAACCTCAACCAGGCCAACTGCAACATCAGCGTGCTGAACTTTGCCGACGGCTGGGCCAGCCCGGTACAGGTCGAAGCCATGAACCTGACCAGCCACATGGGTGAACCACTACCGGCGATGCGGCGGGGGCACCGAGGGCCACGGATGCTGCTGGTGCGCCACGGCGAAACGGAGTGGAACCGCGAGGGCCGTTTTCAAGGCCAGATCGATGTGCCGCTCAACGACAACGGTCGTGCCCAGGGCAAGCAGGCGGCGGAGTTTCTAAAATCCGTGCCCCTTGATGCAGTCTATACAAGCTTTATGGCCCGCCCTAAGGAAACGGCAGAAATCATTCTTCAGCACCACCCCGACCTAACGCTGCGCTCGGTGAACGAGCTGCAGGAGATCAGCCACGGCGAGTGGGAAGGGCTGTTTGAGTCTGAAATTGAAGGCGGCTATCCGGGCGTGCTGGAGCAGTGGCAAAGTGCGCCTGAAACGGTGCAAATGCCCGGCGGCGAGAACCTGAAGCAGGTGTGGCAGCGATCGATCGCGGCCTGGAAGCAAATTGTGGCGGCCCACAGCGGCGGCGACCGGGTGCAAACGGTGTTAGTGGTGGCCCACGATGCAGTAAACAAAGCGCTGCTGTGCCACGTGCTGGGTTTGGGGCCAGAGTCGTTCTGGCGGTTTAAGCAGGGCAACGGGGCCGTCAGCGTGATCGACTACCCCAACGGCGTCGACAGCGCCCCGGTTTTAACCACGGCTAATATCACTATTCACCTGTCGGGCAGCGTACTCGACAAAACCGCAGCGGGGGCACTGTGACCGGAGCTCAGTTTATTCAGCAGGTACGGGTGCTGGATGCGGTGACGCAGAGCGACCAGGTAGTAGATGTGCTGGTGCAGGATGGGATAGTAGAGGCGATCGCCCCCTCTATTACCGTCATTCCCGCCAGTGCCGAGATGATTGCGGGCGAGGGCAAAGTCTTGCTGCCTGGTCTAGTCGATCTCTACAGCCACTCGGGGGAACCGGGCCACGAGTCGCGCGAAACACTGGAATCTTTACTCCAGGCGGGGCAGGCGGGAGGTTTTACTCGGCTGGGCATTTTGCCCGACACAGCGCCCGCCGTGGACAACCCGGCTATGGTAGACAAGCTGCTAGCCCGTCGGGACGCGATCGCTTGCACCCAGGCCGCTCCTCGCCTTTACCCCTGGGGAGCGCTGACTCAGTCCGCCGAGGGTGAGCAGATGGCGGAGCTAGTAGAACTGGCAGAATCAGCCATCGTCGGGTTCGCTGACGGACGCGCGATTCAGAACTCGCTGCTGACTCAGCGGCTGTTGCAGTACTTAAGGCCCTTGGGTAAGCCAGTGGCGCTGTGGAGCTGCGATCGCGCCCTTCAAGACAGCGGCGTAGCCCGCGAAGGCCCCTTTTCGCTAATCTACGGCCTGGTGGGAGATCCGGCCAGCTCCGAAACCGCCGCCCTGGCGGCGCTGCTGGAAACCGTCGCGCTGACCCAGACCCCGGTGCACCTGATGCGGCTATCTACGGCACGCGGAGTCGAGCTGGTGCGCCAGGCCAAACAGCGCGGGCTGTCCGTCACCGCCAGCACCACCTGGATGCACCTGCTGTTTAGCGCCAAGGATTTGCGTGACTACGACCCCAACCTGCGGCTGGCTCCGCCGCTGGGGAATCCTGAGGATCAGGCCGCACTGATCGAGGCGGTGAAGACGGGAGTTGTGGATGCGATCGCGATCGACCACTCTCCCCACGCCTACGAAGACAAAACCGTGGGCTTTCCCTCCGCCCCCCCCGGAGCGATCGGTCTAGAGCTGGCCCTAGGGATTCTATGGGATACCTTTGTGGCCCGGGGCGACTGGTCGCCGCTGACCCTGGTTCAGGCCCTCAGCACAAATCCAGCCGCCTGCTGGGGCCAAACCCCGCCTGCCCTTCAATCCCAGCAGCCCGCCGAGATGATTCTGTTCGATCCGGCAGCTACTTGGACAGTGAGCGCGTCAACCCTTCTGTCGCTCTCAATCAATACTCCCTGGCTCGGAGAATCGATTTCAGGGCGAGTCCTGCGCAGCTGGATGCCTCTTTTCCCCTAGCCTTTTACGCACCTAACTAACCGTTCACCCAGGTGCCGTGAAAGCTAGGAGGAATCACGCCGGGCAGTTCCAGGCGACTCACCGGTCCTTTACCAAGGTCGTTCCCTTCGTAAACCCATACCTCGCTGCGGTGGTGGTGACCGTTATAGACCACGGTGAGTACCCAGGGCTGTTGAGGGTTGGCGGCATTTTCCACCGGAATCGGCTCAGAGGGGTAGCAGCCAGCGCCAGCATCGACAGCGGTGAGGCCAGTTTTGGGGTCGAAACGGGCGATCGCGCCAAACAGCTCGTCAACCGGAGCTAATTCTTCGCTATGCACGTTGAGATAGGTAACAGCCGTTTCGTCTTGGCCGATCGCCAGAGGAAATTCGCAGTGACGGTCTACCAAACACTGCTGATCGAGAATTTTGGCGGTTTTGGGGTCGATGCGATACTGCCAGAGCTGAGCAGCGGCAGCGGTGGTGGTATGGCCAGAGGCCACTTCTTTAAGGTATTGGTTGGTGGCAAAGTCGCTGTAGCGCACTACGTCAAACACAACAGAGCCGTCAAAATCGAGATAGCTGTGGCCAAAGTGCCACTGGTACCAAGGGTCTACGGCATTGAGGGCGACCGGCTCCAGGGTATCGGCGTCTACCACAATTATTTGAGTACCCTGCTGGGGCTGCCACTGGAGCGCATCGCTAAAGCTCGATAGGCCTAGCAGAGCGGGCAGGGGGCTAAGGCGCACGGGCGACACGCAAAACACCAGGTAGCGATCGGCCAGCACAAAATCGTGCAGCAGCGGAATGCCCGAGAGCGGTATAGTGCCGGTTTTCTCAACAGCCCCGGCAGCGCTGAGGCGGTAGAGATTAAGGGTGGCGTTGGCCCCCGGCACGACGCCAAAGCTAAAGATTTTGCCGGTGCGGGGATGGCGTTTGGGGTGAGCTGTAAAGGTGTCGCCCGCCTTGAGTTCTTCTAGGCTATCTAGTCCGGCAGTTTCTAAGGTCTCCAAATCGAGGCGGTGGGGTAGGCCACCCTCCCACAGCGCCAGCAGGCGATCGGGCAGAGCCAGCACCGAGGTATTGGCAGCGTTTTTCATCTGAGTTTGCCAGCGCTGCCAGACTGAAACGGGCGGCAGGGTGCCATAGCCTCGGTAGAGGCACTGATCGATGTCTTCTTCATCGATAAATCCGGCAGAGCGCACGTACCGGTAGGTAGCGCTAGCCGTTGCTCCGTCGAAATGCACCCGCAGCACAGCCCCATCGCCATCGAACCAGTGGCCGACTCGGGTACCGCCCCGCTCGAACCGGGCCGGGCCATTGCGGTAGAGGGTGCCGCGTAGGTTGGCAGGAAGATGACCTGCTAAAACGGGCAGAGTGGTGGCGGCAAATTCTGTGGCAGGCTGGGCGATCGCAGCGGCCCACAGTGCCGCAGGTTTAGCCGAGGTTTGTGCTTTAGGCGGTGCCATAGAGGCCATGGGTTAGAAGAATAACGAGACTCTCTCCATTGTGAACCAGCACGGGAAAGTCAGCTGGTGGACAGGCGCTCCTTTACTCACCCACCCACTACCACACACGCTCCGCCCCGTCGGCTATCCCCTACCCCCGACAGAACACCATCCGAGTTCACTGCCACGGCATGGACACCGCCAAAGAACATATTGCGGGCCTGCCACCAGGTGCATTGGTCATCGCAGGCAGCGCCCTGGGCTTCAATGCTGGCCCGGTCAAAACCAGGCTCTAGATGCAGCGCCCCTCGCTCCCAGTGCAGGCGAGGGGCGTGCACGGCGGCTTCAATATCCATATCAAAGTCCAGCACATTTGAGATCACCTGCAAGATGGCGGTGCGAATGCGGTTAGACCCTCCAGATCCAAGCACCAGACAGGGTTTGCCGTCCTGTAGCACAATGGTGGGGGCCATCATGCTCGACATGCGCTGGTTCGTTGGCCACTGGTGAAAGCCCTGGGGGCTGAGGTCTTCTTCGCCCAGCATGTTGTTCATCATGGTGCCAGTACCGGGGATGACATAGGCCGAGCCTTCACCGTTGGAGGTAGTGATGCTAGCAGCGTTACCCTCGTCATCGACAACGCTGATGTGGGTCGTGCTGCCCCATTTGTTACCTCCCTGACGCAGGGCTACCTGGAGCTGATCTAGGTAGGGGGTTAAGTGGGCGGGGCTAAGGAATTCCTGGGCAATGTCGGTGCGGTAGAGGTGGTCGTCGTAGCCCTGCTGGCGGGCTAGGTTAGTTAGGGCCATGACTTCTCGCAAAACCGCTACGTGGCGAGAACTGCCGGGAGGGGTGCAGGCTGGCGCTACCTGAGCCAGCAGGTGCAGCGCAAAGGCTATCAACGTGCCGCCAGAACTGGGGGGTGGGTTAGTTAGGATCGTGTCGCTGCCGTAGGTCACAGCTAGAGGTTCGCGCTCGATCACCTGGTAGGTTTGCAGATCCTTTAGGCTCAGGTAGCCGCCGCGGGCCTGGCAGTCTTGGGCGATCGCCTGGGCCAAATCGCCCTGGTAAAACCAGTCAGCCCCATGGCGCACTAGGTCGTCTAAAAAAGCGGCAAAGTCGGGCAGAGTAAGGCGATCACCCAGGGTCAGCACCTCTCCATCAGGAGCATAGATCGCCCGAGCGGCGGCGGTAGCCGTCAAAATAGGCGTCAAGATCTGAAAGCTGTAGGCCCGAAAGGGTTCTAGCTCAGTGCCCTGAATGGCCCAGTGCTGGGCTGGAGCTACGATGGTCTTCAGCGGCAAACGACCCAGCTTTTCGTGGACGTGGAGCAAGCCTGCGATCGCCCCCGGCACCGCCATGGAGCCTAAACCAATGTGAAACTCCTGCACGGTGTCGCCAAAGTTGGCGTGAATGGGAAAGAAATCGGTCGATCGTTCCGTCTCTTTTGACCCCGGCGTCTGGCAAAAAAAGTCGAACAGCCGGTTCTCCCCTGCCGCCGTGTGGGCCAGCAAAAAGCCCCCCCCGGCCAGGGAGGTCAGCGACGATTCCACAACGCAGGCGGTAAAGGCAGCCGCGATCGCGGCATCAAAAGCATTGCCGCCCTGGCGCAGCATGTCGGCTCCAGCTTCGGCAGTAAGGGTGTGACCTGCCGCCACTGCACCCCGGTTCGGTGTAGATCTACTCATAGCTGGCTAGTATAGCCCTAGCTCCAGTCTTCGCGGCCTCGGCCCAGACCTTTATAGACTTCGCCCTGCTGGTGGATGGCCTGGGTCTTTTCAAACAAAGCGCTTTCGTTAAGCTGCCAGCGGGTTAGCGCCTTCTTGAGATCGGCCTGAATATCACGCGCGCCGGGAAACCCGTCGTAGCGAATCATGAGCCGCGCTAGTTCGACCAGGTTGTAGTCGGTGGCTTCGGCAGCCAAAAGCTGGTTCACCACCTGGCGGTCGGTTCTGTACTGGGGGTGCTGCTGATCTTTGAGGGTGTTGGACATGGGCGATCGCTCAACGGCTAAGAACACTGACTTCAGCCGCCGTAGGCTCCGGCACAGCAGCCTCGATTAGCCCACCTCCGAGGACGCGATCTGCGTCGTACCAGACGGCTGCCTGACCGGGGGTAACACCAAACTGGGGCTCGTCAAAGACAACCCGAACCCGCTCTACTCCATCTTCGACAGCCTCACTATCAGTTGTTAAAGGAATCAGGGTCGCCCCCACCGCACTACTGCGGTAGCGAATTTGTACCGAGATTCGTATTGGCTCCTGAGGGGCAGCGATCGAGACCCAGTTGACCCGCTGTACGACACAGTCAGGCTGATTAGCGTCGCTGCGATCGGCCACAATGACGTGGTTGCGGGCCGTGTCAAAGCCCACTACGTAGAGCGGGTTGGGCGCGGCGATACCCAGTCCCTTGCGCTGGCCAATGGTGTAGTGGTGAATGCCGTTGTGCTGACCGAGAATGCGACCCTCGGTATCGACAATGTCGCCGGGCCTGGGAGCCAGATATTTATCCAGAAAGGTCTGCATCGAGCCGTGGTGCTCGATTAGGCAGAGATCCTGACTGTCGGGTTTAGCGGCGGTGTGCAGTCCCATCTCGGCGGCGATGCGGCGGGTTTCGGTTTTGTTCTGGTGGCCCAGCGGAAACTCGCACGCGGCCAGCAGATCTTGGGTCAGGTCGTAGAGAAAGTAGGACTGATCTTTAGCGGGGTCTACAGCGCGGCGCAGCTCGTAGCGGCCCGTGGCAGTGTTTTGGGTGATACGGGCGTAGTGGCCGGTGGCGATGCGATCGCAGCCCAGCTCTGCTCTGGCGTACTGCAACATTGGCCCAAACTTGACCGCTCGGTTGCACTGGGAACAGGGCAGCGGCGTAGTACCACTGCCATAGCCAGAGACTAGATAGTCGATGATCTCGCGCTGAAATACCTCACGGCTATCCACAATGTGGTGAGGTACACCCAGATCTTCGCAAAGCTTGGCGGCATCAACCATGCCCTCCGAGCAGCACTGACCCTTGCCCTTCATCAGCCACAGGGTGAGACCTACAACGTCGTAGCCCTGCTGGTGCAGGGCAGCCGCCGCTACCGAACTGTCTACGCCGCCGGAGAGCCCGACTACAATTCTTTCCATGGCTGAGCTGTGTCTGCGCTGAAGGCTAAAGATTGATCAGGCTTCTTATTCTAGCTCACAGCCTTCTCAGCAGCGCCATAGCTTCTAGACTATCAAGGGTGCAGAATGTGCAGCTACAGGAGGTGGGGGCTAGAAAATTCCGGGCGATCGCACCCGATCGTACTTGGTATATTTGGGCTCAGCTGCAATTCGCCCGTAGAACAGGCCGAATCGTCAGCCTGCTCAGTAACTCTAGGCTGGCAGCAAATTCTGTCGTCGATACGGATCTAGAAACCTGAACTATACTAATTTCACATCTAAACAAGCCCTTCGCCAGCGCAAGAGGAGTCAACCGTGACAAATCACAGGATTTTAGTCATTGATGATAGCCGAGTGATTCGCATGCGCGTTCGCGACATGCTGCCCCAGGGCAATTTCGAGGTCATTGAGGCCCAAGATGGCGTAGAAGGCATGGATGCCATTCGTAGCCAGCGCCCTAACCTGATCATGCTTGACTATCTCCTGCCGCGCATGAGTGGTTGGGAAGTCTTTCAAGAAATTCAGGCTAACCCAGACCTCCAGCACATTCCTCTGGTGCTGATGTCAGGCCGCAGAGAAGAAGTCACCGAGAAGATTACCGAGCCCTTTGAGTATTTTGAGTTTATTCAGAAGCCCTTTGAGCAAAAAGAACTGATTGAAGCGATCAAAGCAGCGATGGTCAAAGCCCGTAAGCCTCGCCGCACGCCTCGAACAGCCTCTGCGGCAGCCACAACCCAAGCAGCCGGAGGGGGCGAGGTCAGCGCCGCTGAGTTCCAGGCTCTCCAGGGCCAGGTGAAGCAGCTTCAGGGCGAGGTGGCTATGCTCAAGGGACAGCTCGTTAAAATGCTGGCATTCATCAAGCAGAAGCTGAAGTAGGCCAAAGCTGGGATCTGGTTCGCAGGCGGTCAGATCTGGCTGAACTCGCGATCGCACCTAGCTAGCCAGATTTAAGGGCGAGACGCCTTCAATAGCTCATGAGTGAGGTTCAGCAGCTGTGGTGGCTGTGGAATGAGCCGTACCATCTGCCTCGTAGCTGTTGCCAAAGCCACGGGTAAAACCGGTAAAAGCTTGATGGGGCACTCCAATGGCGATACCCCCTTGATCAAAGGCAATCCGCAGGCGACGGCGAAACTCGCGGGCGACCAAAAACTGCTTCAGGGGGCGAGTGCGAATCCAAATCAAGACGGTCAGGCCCGCGTGGGTCATGGACTCGATGCCCAGCATTTCTACCGGATTGAGGATAGCGTCATGCCATTGAGAGTCGTTGGCCATGGCGTGCGCTGTTTCGTGCACCACCAGAAGCGCTTCATCGACATTAGTACCGTAGGCTACGTCAATTAAGATGTTGGCTCGCGACCAGGTGCGGCTAAGGTTTTCGACCTGGGCAATGAGGCTGTTAGGCAAGGTAACTAGACGACCGTCTTCGCCGCGAATTTGGGTAATCCGCAGGTTGAGATTTTCGACAATACCGGTGGTGGTACCGGTGGTGACAAGATCACCAATGGCATACTGGTCTTCGAGCAAAATTAGAAAGCCGTTGACCAAGTCTTTGACTAAGCTCTGGGCCGCAAAGGAAATAGCTAGGGCCGCGATCGCCCCAATAGCCAGCAGAGAGGCAGGGGCAATTCTCAACGTTTGCAGTACTAGCAGAGTAGCTAGAGCATAGACAACGACTGTCTTGAGGCCTTTAAGGGCACCAGTAATGGTGGAAAGGCGCATCGACTTGCGCTGTATATCATCTAGATCGCCCAGCTCGTTTTTGCCCCAGGCCTGGGCCACTCGATCCACGGCTAGGTTAGCAAGGCGGTTGAGCAACCCAGCAAAGAACCAGGTCAGCAGCAGCAGTACCGGAATCGAGAACAGCCTAAAAGCATAGCCACGGGTTTGAGGGAATATGTATAGCCCGCCAGCAATACCCGCAATCCAGACAAAAGCGATACCCCAAAACATCAGCCAGCGCACGAAGGCTACCACCTGAAGCCGCTGATCTAAGGTGATCTGGTAACGAAACAACTGGTATAGCTGCTGCGAGGAGGAAAGATCGTCAGGAGGGACTGGTATGCTCTCCTGAGCCTCTCGCTTCTTTTCTAAGCTACTTTTGCGCCAGCCCAGCGCCTGCCAAATGCCCGTCAACACCAGCGTAAGCAAGCTGCTGGACAGTAGAACTAAGAGCGTTCTACGAATTTGCTGCTGGAGAGCTTCCGGTAGGCGACTGCTGACGGCCCGGCGCAGGGAGTCGCGCAGGATCTCCTGCCAGCGTTCGGCCAGGTCGGCTGAGGATAAGCCGTTGTACTGAGTATCGGTGTCAGTAACGGTAAGCAATACCCTAGGTTCGGCTAAGCCAACTCCTACCGCAAACAGCACCGGCTGGCTACCGATGGCCTCAATGATGACCTCGAGGGAGGCGCTATCGACAGTTTCGTTGGTATAGCTGAGATCTAAAGCTCGGTTGACAACCTGATTGAGGTTTATCTCAATTTGCCGAGCGCGAACTTCTACGGGCACCGCAGCGCCAGCTTCATTGCGGTTAAATACTACGGGCGAGGCAATGTCGAACAGAGGGACGCCGTCGAGCGAAATCGATGTGATCTCAAGTAGGCCAATGCGTTCTACCCCGGCTGGGGGAAGAGTAGTGCTGCCCGAACCGAAGGGGTTGGAAAATTGAGCTGCTGCTAATGCGCCCCAGCCCAGGGCGGTTATGAGCCCCAGAGCCAGAGCCAGGAGCGGTTTCACCCAGGCCCGCTGGCGCGCAACGGGCCTGGGCGTCAGTAGAAGTAGGGGGCTAGGCATAGATACCGCATTAGATCTTCCGATAATGC